>JAFZQQ010000451.1 GCA_017620315.1 Oscillospiraceae bacterium
TCAAGGGAAAGGGCGGCAAGATCCGCACCGTCCCCATCGAGGATGAGCGCGTCTGCGTGGGCCTGAAACGTATGCTCGACCAAACGGAGCGCGGTCACAAGCTGTTCGTGCCGGACGATATGAAAACCGACGAAGCGATCTATCGGCTCCAGCTTTTCATTCTCAAGCATCGCGACGGTGTTCAGAACGTGGATCGCGAGGCGCATCTGACGTACCACGGACTTCGCCACACCTACGCCGTCGAGAAGTACAAGGCGCTGATCGCGGCAGGCATGGACGAGCGCGACGCGCATGTTGCCGTCTCACGCCTGCTCGGACACGAGCGCGCCGACGTTACCGACATCTATCTCGCCTCCATCAAGAAGGGCAAGGCAAAGGAGGCGCGCGATGGAGAATAAGTACCGTTCTCTCGACGAGCTGCCGCTGGCGCTGCGCGTGGAGGATTTGATGCCGATCCTCGGCGTCGGGCGTAACACCGCGTATGAGTTGGTGCGCAGCGGGCAGATCCGCAGCGTCAAGGTTGGGCGTCAGATCCGCGTGCCGAAAGACGCGGTGACAGAATTTCTCGGCGCAAAAGCGGAATAAAAGATTGCAAAAAAGCCGCACGGCAGGTATCATGGAAACATGATTCCTGCCGTGCGGCGCGAAAGGAGGTTTTGACTATGCCGCGCGGCAAAAGCAACGCGAAAAATACAAGAGGCGCTTCCGGTGCCGGCTCGATTCGGAAGAAAACCATGGAGCGCAACGGAAAGACCTACACCTATTGGGAAGCTCGGTATACAACCGGCTTCGATCCCGGAACGGGAAAGCAGATTCAAAAGTCTATTTCAGGAAAAACTCAGGCTGAGGTAGCCCGCAAGCTCAGAGAGGCGACGGTGGAGGTCGACCATGGCACCTACCTGGAGCCTTCCAAGCTGACAGTGTCGGAATGGATGGACATTTGGTCAGAAGAATATCTCTGCAACGTCAAGCCGCGTACTGTTCAGAAGTACAAGAGCGATATTCGCATCCATATCAAGCCGGGGCTCGGCGCGGTCAAGCTGAAGGAACTGGCACCGCTGATGGTGCAGCACTTCTATAACGAAGAGGCGAAGGAGCACGACGGACGGAAGGGCTTGTCGCCGAAATCCATCAAGGATCTGCACGGAGTGCTGCATAAGGCGCTGCAGCAGGCGGTCGATATTGGTTTTTTGCGCAGCAATCCTGCGTCGCACTGCAAGATTCCCCGGATTGAGAAGCCGGACATTCAACCGCTGGATTCGTATGAGATCACGCTTTTCCTGCGCGCCATCAAGGGCGACCGATTTGAGGCGCTTTACACGACCGCGTTGTTCACCGGGATGCGCCGGGCGGAGCTGAGCGGGCTCAAGTGGGATTGCGTGGATTTCTGGAAAGGAACGATCTGCATCAAGCGCCAGTGGCAGAAGGACCCGGACAAGCGCGGCGGGTTTGTTCTCTCCAGCACGAAGAACGGCAAACCGCGTATTGTCAAGCCGGCGGCCTCTGTCATGAACATTCTGCGGCAAGAACGCACCAAACAGACGGAGCTGCGACTGAAAACAGGGCCATCGTGGCAGGACGACGGTTTTGTCTTTACGAACGAGCTCGGAGTGCCCTTGTCCCCGAACACGGCCTACAACCACTTCAAGCAGATCATGGCTTCGATTGGACTGCCAAAGACCAGAATGCACGATTTGCGTCACACCTATGCCGTTGCCTCACTTGCGAACGGCGACGACATCAAGACCGTGCAGGAAAATCTGGGGCACGCCTCCGCCGCCTTCACGCTGGATCGCTACGGACATGTGACGGACAGCATGAGACAGGCAAGCTCGGAGCGAATGGAGCAATTTTTCAAGTCTGTTTCCGGACAGTAAGGGCAAAATTTGAGAAGAACTCGAACTCCCGTTGGCGGTGAAAGTACCCGGAAGCCGCATGGCAAAACGGCTTTCGGGCATCCATAAGGGAAAACGTAAGGGAAAACGATTTTTGCCAAAAATGAAATTGCAATTTATTATGAAAGAAAACTGCAATAGAATGAAGAAACGTCTTGAAATCTCAACAATTTCAAGACGTTTCACTGGTCCGAGTGGCGAGACTTGAACTCACGGCCTCTTGACCCCCAGTCAAGCGCGCTACCAACTGCGCCACACCCGGTTAGATTGTCAGCTTGCCTATATTAGCACATTCTTTTTTAAAATGCAAGCCCTAATTTCGCTTTTTCTTTTTTATTTGTCAAGGTGCAGAGCTTGTCGTTTTGAAACCGTCAGATCACCGCTTGCATGATTGCCGTGTTATGGAAACGGAAAATCGTTCAACAGCTCCCAGAACCGAAAAGCCTGTTGTGTTATGTTAAGTATAACAATGCCCCGATCCGGTCGATATTTTATGCTCTGATTTAATTGGCAGCCAGAAGCTCCCTATTATAAAGCTTTTCAGAATTATCACATCTGTTGATAAACCTGTGGAAAGTGTGGATAACTATTTGTAGAATGGTATTATCTTCTCAATTATGTCAACTTCTTTTTCCCGATCCGGATCATCTGAATTGAGCAATAAAGTTGTACGAGGCTCGTCTAAAGCGCGTAAATTTTTCGGAAATACGCGGTCATACCCTCACAAAAAAATGACGGTAACATAACACTCCCTCTGCAAGAAAATGCAAGTCTGCATCAAAAATTACAGGGTGTATTTTTTTGATGAAAATTTACGTTCTCCCTTTTTGTCGTTTCTGATCGAATGCTATTGCTTTTGCTCCGTATTTCCGCTATTATTATATATGTTATATTGGTTTTATGCTGTAACCTATCTACTCTCGGCGTGGAGGTAACGATATGATCAGGAAAAACTCCAGCCCGATCAACCGCAGCATTACGATTGGCTGCCTTGTTTTTATCGTCATAATCAGTCTTATTCTTGCCATACATACGTACTTTGGCATATCTCGTGCTCTTTACGGGCAGTACGACGCACGTTTGGAGGACGTCGTTATCTCTCTTGAGCACGAGACCGACACTGACGATCTGCGGGAATGTATCCGCAACGCGAGCTCGTCTCCCAAACGCGACGAGCTGCAGCAACGCATCAACCGCATGGTGGACGACTATGAGCTTGAGTTTTTGTACATCGTCATTCCGATCGACAGTGAGGAGGGCGGACTTCTCAGCGTCATTTCCTCCACCAGCGAGGCGGAACGTCTTGCCGGAGACGTCGAAGACTGGCCGATACTTTACGATTGCAGCGACGATTATACGCGCGAGGAGCTGCAACTCTATCTTGACGCGATGAAGAACCCCGGCGTCTCCTTCTTCAAAGAGTCCTCCGATTGGGGCGAGTGCTACACCGCCTGCAAACCGCTCGTGACCTCCGACGGTGAGGTGATCGCGCTCACCTGCGCGGATTACTCCATCGAGGCCCTTCGCGGCGAGGTGCTGCGGCACGTTCTTCGCAGCGTCGCCATAACAGTGGCCGTATGCGTCGCCTTCGGGCTGCTGCTTGCCTGGTGGCTCAAAGTCAAGGTCACAAAACCGATCAAGCTGATCGAGCAAAGCGCGCTCCGCTTCGCGAAAATGAGCAGCGGTTCCGGCGAGGCCGACGGCACAGCCTTCGACGTGGACGGCATAGAGACCACAAACGAGGTCAGGCAGCTTATCGAAGCGATGTCCAAGCTCTCGCAGAAGATGCTCGACCAGGCAGAGGACGCCACCGCTGCCGAGGAACGTGCAAAACGCGCCGAGGATGAGAACGTCCGGTTGACCGAAAAGGCAAACGCAGCCCTCAAGATCGCGGAGCTGACCCAGTCCGTCAGCTCGCTGCTGACGAACATGCCCGGCGTGACCTTCTCCAAGGACGTGAAAAACGGGCGGTACCTCGCCTGCAATCAGGCGTTTGCCGAGTACGCGCACAAGGCCGACCCCGAGGGCGTCGTCGGTCTGACCGACTACGAGATCTTCGATGAAAAGACCGCGCGGCACTTCGTCGAGGATGACGCCAAGGCAATGGAAATGGACAAGCCGTACATCTTCTATGAGGATGTGCTCGACGCTGCCGGGAACCCCCGCCAGTTCCGCACGACAAAGCTCAAATTCACCGACGCGACCGGAAGACTGTGCCTTCTCGGAATGTGCCTGGACTACACCGAGCTGATGCTGGTCAAGGAGGAGACCGCCGAGGCAAAGGAGGCTTACGAAAAGGCGCGCAGCGCAAGTGATATATACGCCCATATCGCACGCGCACTGTCCTCCAGCTTCTCCCGTCTGTATTATGTAAACATAAACACCGAGGAATTCATCGAATTCCGCTCGGACGGAGAAGGCGGAGAGATGGCCGTTGAGAGAAACGGCGAGGACTTTTTCACCGCCAGCGAAAGGGACGCCCATGAGCAGCTTTACCCCGAGGATCTGGATTTCTTCCTGAAGGCCTTTACAAAGGACAATATTCTCCGCACCATCGAGGAGGACGGCTCGTTCAATCTGACCTATCGCCTGATGGTGAACGGCGAACCGTCCTACGTCAGCATGAAGGCGACCCGCATGCAGGACGACGAGAGCAGCCTTATTATCGGTGTGAACGCCGTCAACGCAGACGTCCGCAACGAGCTGACGGGACTGTACACGGAAACGTCGTTCGCCGTCCACTGCAGGGATATCCTCAGCAAGCGTCCCGAGGGTTGGTGCGTCATCGCCTTCGACCTTGAGCACTTCAAGCTCTTCAACGAGTGGTACGGCAGAGACGCGGGCGACAAGCTGCTCTCGCAGATCGGCGCGCGGCTCGCCGTGATCGAGGAGCAGTCCGGCGGCGCGGCGTGCTATCTCGGGCAGGACGATTTCGCGCTGCTTGTCCCCTATGACGAGGAGAGAATTCGCGCGCTCTATTCCGATGTACACGGCTTCATCATGGAGCATGGCACCTCTGTCGGCTTTATGCCGGCGATAGGCGTGTGCATGGCGGACGGCTCGAACACCATCGAGGATCTTTACGACCGCGCGGCGATTGCTTCGCATCACGCGAAGGAGAGCTTTCACACCAGAATACGCATGTATGACCCTTCGATGTATCAGCAGACCGAGAACGACTATCAGATACTCTCGGACTTCCAGAACGCGCTCAGGGACAGGGAGCTTTTCTTCATGCTTCAGCCCCAGTGCGAGATAAGCTCCTCAAAGATCGTCGGTGCCGAGTCGCTGGTGCGTTGGAAAAAGTCCGACGGTCAGATGGTCTCCCCCGGCGTCTTCGTCCCGGTGCTTGAACGCTACGGCTTCGTCACCGATCTCGACAAATACGTGTGGGAGGAGGTCTGCGCCTGGCAGCGGCGCTGGATCGACAGCGGACATACGGCGCTTCCCGTTTCCGTAAACGTTTCGCAGATAGACATCTTCTCCATCGACGTGCCGGAGTATTTCGATTCTCTCATCAGCAAGTATTCCCTGCCCTCTGACGTCATAAAAATCGAGATAACCGAATCCGCATATGTCGGCGACGGCTCTGTCGTCGACACGGTCAAGCGGCTGCGCGAAAAGGGTTTTCTCGTGCTGATGGACGACTTTGGAAGCGGTTATTCCTCGCTGAATATGCTGCGCAACCTAAACGTCGATATCATCAAGCTCGACGCGCAGTTCCTGCGCATGAACAACTCTGACCGCAAGGGTATCCACATTCTTGAATCCATCGTCAACATGGCAAAAACAATGGGCGTGCCCATTATCGTCGAGGGCGTTGAGACAAAGGACGAATCCGACTTTATCTCAAGCCTCGGCTGCCGCTATGTGCAGGGCTATCTTTTCTATCGTCCGATGCCGGTCGAAAAGTTTGAAGAGCTTATCGCAGACCCGAGCAACGTCGACACCGGCGGGTTTGTTTTCAAACTCAAGGAGGAGTTCCACACGCGCGAGTTCCTCGACCAGAATATTTTCAGTGACGTCATGCTCAACAACATTCTCGGTCCTGTCGCGATTTTCCTTCTGAACGACGACAATATCGACTGCATCCGCTTCAACCAGCAGTTTTACAACGAGGTCGGCTCGGACAGCTTCGACCTGCTGCGAAGCTCTGCGCAGCGGCTTGTCGTCGACGAGGATCTGCCCGTGCTGTACGGACTTTTGGAGCACGCGATCAACGACCCGCTCAACGGCGCCGCGGAGGTCATCCGTTTCAAGCGCCTTGACGGCTCGGTTTCCCAGTTCCGTCTGCATTTCTTCTATCTTGACGAGGACGAGAAGGGGAAACGCTTCTACGGTTCGGCGCACGATATCACACAGCTCGACAGGCTCAACGGACAGCTGCGCATGATGTCAAAGCTCACCAACGACGAGGTCATTTTCCTTCGCAAGCGGGAAAGCGGCTTTTTGTATCAGGTCACCGTACATGGGCTTGAGGAGGCGCTCGGCGTCACGCGCGAGGAATTTGAGCGCGAGCTCAACACCGGTGAGGTGCGCTCACGCGCCGACGAGCAGGAGGTGGAAAGGCTGGTTCAGAACATTCTCGCCGCGAATATGCGGATGACCGATTTCTCCGAACCCTTCAACATGAAGGGCGCCGGCGGCAGAAACGTGAAAATACAGCTGCGCCTCGACTCGGTGCAGGACAAGAGCAGCGGTGTGGAGTATCTGTTGATCCTCAGAAAAGCGAAAAAATGATACCGGCAGCCGGGGCAACCGCCCCGGCTTTTTCCTGTTCAAAACCACGGTTTATATATAATATGTGCTTGACAGGCCTGATATTGATATGATAATCTAAAATAAAGGATTGTATCCTTTCATTCATTCCATCCCCGGTGGGGGGATGCAGTTGAAAAAAGGAAAATTGCCCGGATCGCATAGAAAAGGAGAAAAGCTCATGGCTGAATTGACCCGTGACGAAAAAATCTTTAAACTCGCGAAAGTCATCACCGACCGCAAGGAGATCCTGCTTGGCATGGAGAAGATGTCGACGGAGGCTCCGGAATACTGGGGCATCGACTGCGGACTGCAATACGCCGAGAGGCGCTACGGAAAGCAGGTCGCGGACGACTGTCTGGACGTTGCCCTGACGATGGGCAAGCGCAAGCCCAAGACCTTTGCGCAGCTTCAAAAGCTCAGCGGCTTCGACGACAAGCGTCTGGAACTGACGCTTGAGGCGCTGTGTCAGGTGAGCCTTGTGGAATACCACAACGAAAATCTTGACGGCAAGAACCCCAACCATGAAAAGCGCTGGGTGCTCGACATGTTCGTCCCGGGCAGCGCGGAGATCATGGTCATGCGACCGGAGATCTCCCCGGTCACGCCCAAGGTTGCCGACTTCTTCGAGCGCATGACCTATCTGCCGCTCGCGGGCATCACCCATCTGGTGCCTCCCGGCGGCGCGGGCATCGGCATGCACGTCATCCCCGTCGAACAGGCGATTCCCGCCGAGTGCGAGTCTCTCGATATTGAACACCTTTCCCACTGGCTGAAGAAGTACGAGGGCCAGATCGGCGTGGGCATCTGCTCCTGCCGCAAGCAGCAGCGCATCCGCGGCGAGGGCTCGGGCGATATCGAGCAGTACTGGTGCATCGGCGTTGGCGATTTTGCGGATTATTGCCGCGAGACCGGCATGGGCCACGACATCAGCTACGAAGAGGCGATGGAGATCTTCCGCAAGGCGGAGGAAAAGGGCTATGTCCATCAGATCACCAACATCGACGGCGAAAACAAGATCTTCGGCATCTGCAACTGCGCGGTCGGCGTTTGCAACGCGCTGCGTACCTCGCAGCTCTTCAACACCCCGAACATGTCCCGTTCCGCCTACACCGCGGAGGTCAACCCCGAAAACTGCGTTGCCTGCGGCAAGTGCGTCGAGGTATGCCCCGCCGGTGCCGTGAGGCTCGGTCAGAAGCTCTGCACCAAGCACGGCGAGGTCGAATATCCCAAGGCGGAGCTGCCCGACAACAACAAGTGGGGCGAGGACAAGTGGAACTGGAACTACAAA
>JAFZQQ010000452.1 GCA_017620315.1 Oscillospiraceae bacterium
GTTTTCACGTTCTCACCGAGTTGGACCCCCGTCAGACTCACGCACTGGCTGAACGAGTAACTCGCGACCAAACTGACGCCGCTGCCCATCGTCACCGTTCCCAGCTTGTCGCAGCTTTGGAACGCTTTGGAGTGGATCTCCTTCACGCTGTTCGGTATTGTAATTTCGGTCAGGCTGTCACAGTTCTGAAAAGCGTAGTTGCCGATCTTTTCCGTCTTGCTGCCGATGGTGACGGAACTGAGCAGTACGCAGCCGTCAAAAGCGGATTCGCCGATGCTCGTCACACTGTTCGGTATCGTCACGCTCTCGAGCGACGTACAGCCGGAAAACGCGTATCCGGAAATCGTTTTCACGTTCTCACCGAGTTGGACCCCCGTCAGACTCACGCACTGGCTGAACGAGTAACTCGCGACCAAACTGACGCCGCTGCCCATCGTCACCGTTGCCAGCTTGTCGCAGCCTTGGAACGCATAGGAGTGGATCTCCGTCACGCTGTTCGGTATCGCAATGGCGGTCAGGCTGTCACAGTCCTGAAAAGCGTCGTTGCCGATCGCGGTGACGGGCAGATCGTCGATCTTCTCGGGGATGGTCACGGAGGAAACACTTTTATCGCAGTCCGTGATAGTAACGGAGCCGCTGCTCGTTGCATAAGTGAGAACGCCGTAGGTAAGCCCTGTTTCCATCAGCTCCGATTCCGCGGCGGTCTCGCCGTCCGCGGGCATCGTATCGGCTTGGACGGCTGCCGGAGCCTCGGCTTTCGGATATTCTTCGCAAGCGCAGAACGCCTGCCCGGCGAGCTGTGAGACCGCCAGACTGAGTATGAGAGCTGCGGTTATCCATTTTTTGGCTGTCATTTTTATCCTCCTTATCGTTTATCGATCCGTAATCGCTTGTATGGCAAATCCTATGATAACATACATCCGAAAATCCCGCAAGCTCCTGTCGGAAAAAAATCATCCTGTTCCTGCATCGCTGTGCGGCAAAACAGAAAAGGCCCCGATCCGCTGCGCAGGAGGGTGACATCGCCCGTTTCGGGATACAGAAAACCGCCGAAAGCGTATCTTTCCAACGCATATCCAATATAAAAATATAGTGACAATCAAGCGTTTGAAGTGGTATGATGCTCTCATCCGCATCAGGCGCTTTTGGGCAGCGCAAGTATTCTGTCACGTCGCCGCAAACGGGGCGAAATCCAGACGCCGGTTTTGACGCCATTTGCCCGTGAAGCTGCGCGGATTTGTGCAGGGCAGACCGGAAAGCACACGAAATACACCCTGAAACAGTGCGGAATACTCCTGGCAATCAAGGAATATCATATAGATTTTGGCGGTTTATACAATGACAAACATTCTTTTTGTCTGCCACGGCATGCTACCAACAAAGGTGTGACAATACGCTGTTTAAGCCGTTTGAAGAGCTTGAAAACAGTAGACTTGCACCTTGCTTGCACCTTATTAGTACAGATTATTCTCTGGACTCCAATACAACATTTGATGTTTCAAAGTATTAAAAATGATTAAGGATATCAGTAAATGAAAACAACTATAATATCATTCAGTTCAAGGAAAAACGGAAACTGCGCTCAGATAGGAAAACTGATCCAGTCCATGAAGCAGGAGTCTGCTTTGTTTGATTTTTCAGAGTTTGAAGTTCATACTTGTGGCGAATGTAATTATGAATGTTTCGAAAATCGAGAAGCATGCGCATACATTGATGATATGGAATATAAAATGTTGGAAACTATTACGCAGAGCGAAATGGTTTATTTTGTTTTGCCCAACTACTGTGATTACCCTTGCGCGAATTACTTTATTTTCAACGAACGAAGCCAATGTTATTTCCAAGGCAGGCCGGAGCTGTTGGATGAATATTTAAGAGTGCCTAAGCGTAGCATTGTTGTCAGCAACACTAATGAAGAAAACTTTGTCAGGGCGTTGGGATATCAATCGGAAAAAGAACCAGAGATCCTTTTCCTATCTGCTAAGAAATATGGAAAGAAAAGTATTGACGGTGATTTATTGACAAATGAAAAGGCGTTAGGGGATATAAGGGAGTTTGTTATAAATGATTATCAGAAGAGTAAACGAAAATGAATTGGATCAGGCATTGGACTTGGTATTCACGCTATGAAAAACCTGTTGTTTTTCAAATTGATTTCCCTGTGACGGCGACGTATGATGTCTATAGAAAACAACAGGGAGGTTACGACCATGAAAGACACATTCGGCATTGATGACGTCGCGTTGATGACGGGACTGTCCACCCGTACCATTCGAAACTACATCGCGGACGGGTTCTTGAGCGGGGACAAGAGCAGCGGCGCATGGCAGTTCACGGCAGAGCAGCTGGACGCCTTCTTTCGGAACAAGACCGTACAGCCGACGCTGCACTCGAAGAAAAACGCCATCGTCTATGATTTCATCGGGCAGAAGCCGCGCGGCGAGGACAAAATGTGCGTGGTTCTGGATCTGACGTCCGACTCCGCGAAACGTGCGTCAGCGCTCTTTTGCAAGTACATGTCCGGGTATAAGCCGGAAAGCGCGGAGCTTCGTTTCGCGTCCGACAACATCGGCGACGGAGTCCGCGTCATTCTCAGCGGCGCCGACTCCGAGGTAATGGCTCTGCTGAATCGGTATTACGCGGAAAGATAAGAAAAAGCTCTCGCCGGACCGTTACGGTCCGGCGAGGGCTTTTTAAACGTGTACGCTTTCATTGCTTTGCCGTGCACAGGCGCAGCAGATCGTAAGTGCGTATGTACCGGCGTATATCCGCGCCGCCGTCCAGATAGTGAAGCAGTATCTCCGCGCAGGCGCGGCTGTCGCTCCCGGCGTGGTGGTGATCCAGCTCCAGACCGAGATAATCGCAGATCGTATTGAGCTTGTGGTTCGGAAGCTCCGGCAGCAATCGCCGCCCCATCCGGCAGGTGCAGGCATAGCGCACCGTCGGACGCCACGCGATGCCGTAGTCGATCAGGCATTTGGCGAGCACGGACAGATCGAACGGCGCGTTGTGCGCGATCAACAGCCCGCTTGACAAGATCGGCTCCAGCTCGCGCCACAGCTCCGGGAAGGTCGGCGCGTCCGCGACCGCTTCGGGCGTGATGCCGGTGAGCTGGATGTTGAACCAATCAAAGCGCGCCTCCGGGTTCACCAGAGAATAGAATTCGTCGACGATCTCGCCGCCCTCGACGATGCTGACGCCGATGGCGCTCATGCGGTCGTTGGCATAGTTCGGCGTTTCCACGTCGAACGCGATCAATCGGCCGGTCATGGATTTGCGCCTCGCGCGTCCGCGGCGCCGAGCTCCGTATAGACCATGCCGTTCTTCCCGCGCTCCGAACGCATCAGTGAGACTCGCTTTGCGGTCATGGACGCCTCCGGCACGGTGACGCCGGGCATTTTTTCGGCGCTTGCCCTGCGCAAAAGCGTGATGTGCGGTGAGAAGCGCTTGCGGTCAAAGGGGATGTCCGCCTCCGCCAGCTCACGGCGCAGGCGCCCAACGTACGCGGTCAGCTCATCCTGCAGCGCCAGGCCGCACCAGTAGAGGTCGCCAAAGCAGCCGAAGCCGTCCAGGGCGATCGGGAACGGCGCAAACGGCACGCTCCGCATCACGTCCAGCACGCGGTCGGGATCGCCGTACTCGCCGATGAACGCCAGCGTCAGGTGCAGGTTTTCGGTCTTCGTATAGTTCCCGCCGACGCGCCGCGCGCGCAGCTGCGTCTGCATCGCCGCGAGCGCGTCCTTCATATGGCTGTCCAGCTGAATTGCGATGAAAAGTCTCATAGCTTACGATCCCGCCCTTCGGTTCATCCCGGCGTTGGAAAATCATTGCCTGTATGCCGTCCGCCTCGTTACATCTGCATGCCGCGCTGATCGTCGCGCTGTCGGCGGACGCTCGCGTGGAGCGGACGCAGAAATTCCTCAAGCTCGCCGCTGTCACGCTCAAAACGCTCCCAGGCCTGATCGATCCCGAGCGCTCCCGCTTCATACAGGGAGCTTGTCAGCTCGCGCGCTTTCTCGGCAAAGCCCTGCTCCTCAAACGAGAACAGTTCCTCCACCGCCCTCGTCGCGGCGACCTGATCCTTATCGTTCGAGAGGACCCACATCAAAAAGCCCTGCGTATTCTTGACTGCGGCGATATCGTCCCTCAGCCGCTTGCCGTACCGCTCCAGAAGGTTTTTGCTCTGCCGACGGGCTTCGGCCGCATCGACGCAGACGAGCGCATCGCAGACAAGCCGCTCCGCTTCGTCGGTACGCCGCGAAAGCTCCAGCTCGACGGGGTACTGCGCGGCGAGGTCGTTTCGTATCTGCTTTGCGGCATTCAGAGCGACGGCTGAGGTCATTTCGCCGACTCCGTTGATCAGCTGAAGCTGCTCGGCGGTGGAGCGATAGACGCTCCCGACCGTCTTGTAGCCCGCATCCTGAAACAGCTTGACGCGCACCGAGCTTGCCTTGTCCTTGAGCATTTTTACCGGAAGCTTATCCAGCATGCGCTCCAGCTCATCGCTTTCGCGCAGACAGTTCAGCTCGTCCTCCAGCACAGCCTCCCGCTGCGCGGCGGCCTGAAGAGCGGCTTCCAGCTCGGAAATGGCAGACTCGAACAGATTTGTCACCGCCTGCGCCTCCTGCCTGGAATAAGGGCATTTCATCTGTGTCCGCCTCCTTCTTATGCGGTCAAAACACTTGCTTTACTCTTTCGTATTGTACCACGCCTCGCACAGCGGCGCATAGGTCTCGCTTTCCACAAGCATCGCCTTGCAGATATCGCCGCTTGTCACGGCGAGCTCGGTGTCGACGATCTGCGTCATATCGATTGCCGCGACGGGGAGGACCTCAACGTCCTTCAGTACACCGTCCGCGTTGTAGACCGCCA
>JAFZQQ010000453.1 GCA_017620315.1 Oscillospiraceae bacterium
AAAACTCTTGATGAATTTGTAGAAATGTTTGCAGAATTGTTCGATGAAACAGATTCGAACGTTTTTTCTCCTGATACCGATTATCGTGAACTTGACGAATGGTCTTCGTTAATTGGACTTCACCGTCGCGCCGGAGGCAAGGCCTGTAAAGATGCCGATGACCATATTGATGATGACCGCGGGGCTGCCGCCTACTGCGGCGAGCGCCTCATGGCCGACGATACGCCCGACGACGATCGCGTCGACCGTGTTGTAAAGCTGCTGGAACAGCATCCCGAAGAGGATCGGGAAAAAGAATCGGAGCAGCGACTTGACGATGCTGCCCTGAGTCAGATCGTTTTTCTCCAAAGCGATGACACCCCAAATAAAATGATAGCGTTTCAAAAGCCCCGTGTTTCCACAATCTAACACACTTCCGGGCGCTTTGCAACAGCCACTTTATACAAATAGTTTGCTATTGCGTTTTCATTTGATATAATATCCGCAAAAGGCGCAAAAGCAAATCCTTTCAGGGAGGTTGAAAAATGAACATTCTCGTGATTTCGGGCAGTCCCAAGGGCGAGGAGAGCATCACGCTCCAGACCGCGCTGTATCTTGAATGTCTGCATCCGGAGCACAGCTTTCGTTATATCCACGCCGGCAGGACTTACCGCTCGCTTGAACGGGACTTCTCCCCCGCCGCGCGCGAGCTTGACCGGGCCGATCTGCTGCTGTTCGTCTACCCGGTCTACACCTTTCTTGTGCCGAGCCAGCTGCACCGCTTCATAGAGCTTTTGAAGGCAAGCGGCGTCGAGGTGCGCGGCAAGTACGCGACGCAGCTCACGACCTCGAAGCACTTTTACGACGTCACGGCGCACGCCTTTATCCGTGAAAACTGTCAGGATCTCGGTCTGCGGTTCATCAACGGGCTCTCCGCCGACATGGAGGATCTTCTGCACGAAAAGGGCCGCCGGGAGGCGGAGGCGTTTTTCGGCTTCGTGACGCACTGCATATCGCTTGGGCTTTTCGAGGCTCCGCCCGCTGCGCTTCCCCCGGCGGAGCGAAAGCCGGCCACTCCCCTCACCTCCGTGGGCGCGAAGAGCGGGCGGATCGCCATCGTCGCCGATCTCGCTCCGGACGACGACCGGCTCGCCGCGATGATAGACCGCTTCCGCGCGGCGTCGCCGCTCGACACCTCGCTGATCAATCTGCGCGAGTTTCCGTTCAAGGGCGGGTGCCTCAGCTGCTTCCACTGCGCTTCCGATGGCAAATGCGTCTACACCGACGGCTTTGAGGAGCTGCTGAGAAGCCGGATACAGACCGCGGACGCGATCGTTCTCGCGTTCACGATACGCGACCACTCGATGGGCAGCCTGTTCAAGACCTACGACGACAGGCAGTTCTGCAACGGCCACCGCAGCGTGACGATGGGCATGCCCTTCGGCTACATCGTCAGCGGCGACTACAGCCGCGAGGCGAACCTCAGAATGGTAGTCGAGGCGCGCGCCGAGACCGGCGGGAACTTTCTTGCAGGCGTCGCGACCGATGAGACTGACCCCGACCGCGAGATAGACGCTCTGGCGCAAAAGCTGGATTACGCGGTCAGAAACCGCTATGTGCAGCCCGCCAACTTCTACGGCGTCGGCGGGATGAAGATATTCCGCGACCTCATCTGGCAGATGCAGGGTCTGATGCGCGAGGATCACCGCTTCTACAAGGCGCACGGGCAGTACGACTTCCCGCAGAAGCGCCGCGGCACAATGCTCGCGATGTACCTCGTCGGCGCGATGGCGTCGAACCCGAAGCTCCGGGACAAGATGGGCGGAAAAATGACTGAGGGGATGCTGATGCCCTATAAAAGCGTCATCAAAAAAGCGAAAAGAAAAAGCAGGCATATAATGTCAGGGCGGGGCTAAAAACAGCCTCGCCCTGTTGTTATGCTCCGGCGTTACGCTTTGCCGCTCCACGCCCTGCACAGCGGCGCGAAGCTCGTCTTGTTCACAAGCATGAGCTTATATTTGCAGCCCGACTCCTTAGTCAGCCCGGTCTCGACCTCATTGCCACTGTACGCCGAGCTGATGGTAACGGTTTTGATCTCCGCCAGTTTTCCGCTCGCGTCATAGCGCGCGGCGATAAGCATGGCGTCCTTCGGCGCGGTGACGGTCGCCTTGAACGTGTCTCCGTCAAAGTACCCGCCCGCGTGCGCGGTGGTGTAACGGTTGCCGAAGGAGCCGTTATCCCCGATCCAGACGTGTGAGCCGTAGGACTCCATGTTCATCGCGCCCGTCATGACCCGGGAACCGCTGTTCGCAACGAGCAGGATGTGCATGTACCGTTCGATGCAGCCGCTGGATAAGCCCGTGACGTTGTCCGGGAGGTAAATCGTGACGTCGTTGCATCTGTGCACGAAGTAGGACGGCAGCTCCAGCTCATTGCTGCCCGGCTGGATCACCAGCTCGCGCAGGCCGAAGCAGCGGTCGAAGCTGCCGAGCTTTTTCACGTTTGCCGGGATGACGACCTTGTTGATAAGATAGGTGTCGCCAAAGCCGCTGACCTGTTGTATCGAATCCACAAAGTCCGGGATCGTCACGGTACCGCCGTCGCCGACGTACCTGACGCAGTGCAGGACGCCGTCTCCGTTGTCATAAAGCTCGAAGTCGGGGTAGTTCTCATAGTAGAAATACCCCTGCTTCGCCCGAAGCGTCGCCTCCGTGACCGAGCCGGGATTGACAAGCGCCTTTACATTCTCCATCGCGCCGTAGCCGTCAAACTCAGTGATGTTGTCTGGCAAATGGAGAACGAGCCTGTCGTTCTTCGGTGAAGCGTCCCGATCGAACCGGGTCAGCGAGGAGGGGATGTTCATGGTTTCAAGGCTGTCGCAGTCCTTAAACGCGTCGTACTGGATCGTACTCAGCCCTTCGGGCAGCTCGACCTCCGTGACGAACCGGCAGCCCTCAAAGGCGCCTGCCGGAATATAGAAGGTGCCCTGCGCGACCACGATCTTTTTGATCATGTTGCGGAAGGGCCGCCAATAACAGTCGACATAGGACGCGGGCATTGAAAACTCACCGGAGAAGCTTACTTCCAGGGTGCCTTTCTCATCGATGATCCACGCTACATAACCCTTATCATAGTTTCCGCGTTCACTTTTTACAAAGGGGGGCGGCGCGGCGGACGGCTCGACGATGTCGAAGACCACCTCTTTGTCGTACTCGAAGTTGCCGATGCCGGTGATGGTCGCCCGAATGTTGCTGCCGACCTCGGTGTTGTTTCCGTCCGGATAGGTCACCGTATAGTCCCTGCCCTCGACCAGCGTCTCTCCGGTCAGCTTCCAGCGGATGCTGATATTCGGGGATACGGGTTTGCCGGTATAGAGCACAGCCTTGTCATAGCTGAGAACAAAATCATGCTGGAATTCCAGCGGCATACGGCTGACCGTGAACTCCTGTGTTCTCGTGCCGGTGAAGTTGCCCCTGCCCGCTATGGTGACGGTCGCGGTACCTGCGTTCACATTGTTGGCGTAGCCGACGACCTCAAAGTCCACGCCCTCGACCATAGGAGCTTCCTGCTGATAGGAATTCTCGTCGTAGTAGTAATAGTACGGAATGACGGCGGGCTCCTGCGCCTTGCCGGTGTAGTACATGCTCTCGTTGTAATAGCCGTAGCTGCCGCCGTATTCCCTTCGGCTCATGACGAGACGCACATCGACGCTTCCGCTGTCCATCTCTATTGGTGCGATCGTGAACGTCCGCGTCGCGGCACCGGAGAAGCCGCTGCCCGTACCGGTAACAACGACGGCGGCACTGCCTGCTTTCACGTTGTCCGCATAGGAAACGGTGTAGTCCGTCCCCGCGCCGAGTGTACGCCCGTCATATCTTACGGTGACCTTGGGTTTAATCTCGCTGCCGTTGAAGGTATACTCGGACTTATCCAGCGTGACCTCAGCGTCACTCAAGTCCTTCGGCGCGTCCGCCAGCGCCGCCGCGCTCAGCAGCGTCAGGCACATCACGAGCGTCATCAGGAATGCGGATATCCTTCTTCTCATATGCTCACCCCTCATCTGATTATCCGTTGTTCGTCCACGCCCTGCACAGCGGCGCGTACGTCGTTTTGTCCACCAGCATAAGTCTGAACTCCGTGCCGGTGCCCTGCATCGTCAGCGTGCCGCTCGCGTCGCTGCCGACGTCGACCGTCTGCACATCGGACATCGTTCCATCTTCGTCATAACACGCGGCAATCAGCAGTGCGTTCGCGGGGACGTTCGCGATTCGCCACGTGACGGTCTGATCGGTCACGCTGCTTTCGGCGAGCGACGGGGCGCTTGTGCTCCGGATGCGCCATCTGTAAAGATTCGAGTTCCCCGCCGCCCAGTCTGTCTGGCCGCTGTACTCCTCAATTTGACTCTCGTCGACGGTGACGACGTCGGCATAGCAGACAAAGATGCTTCCGTCCTCATCACTGCTCTTTGTCAGGTTTTCGTCCGTGATCGCATCCTTTGCGATCTCGGTATATGTGCCGCCCGATTTGATATAATACGTGAAATCGTCGCTCAAGGTTGACGCGGTCCAGCTTCCGCCGTCGTTTATATGCCAATATCTGTCACGATAGAGCAGACTCGGGTCGGCGTCGAAGTAACCGCCTTCCAGCGTCAAATGGAACCCGCAGCACCAATACTGAGGGGCCCGAACCTGGATCCCGTTTGCTTCGCTCCAGGCAAGACAGGCGTCGCCGGAAACGGTCACGGCAACATCTTCATATCCGTTGTTGTCGAACATATCCAGACACATAACGCCGCCGCTGATGTTATACGTGCCGCCGTCCGTGATCAGAGCATGGACGGCGCCGCCGCTGATGTTGACGGTTCCCGCGTAGGCGTCAAGCGTTTCGACGGAACCGCCGTCACTGACGGTAACGGCAGCGTCATAGATATACAGATCCGCCTCCAATGTGCCGCCGATCACCAGAGTGCCTTCGCTCGGTAAGGAGGATGAAGTATCATTCCACAAGTCGATCGCGGGGTAAGCGTTTAACGATTCGCCTTTGGTGATCTTCGACCCGCTTTCCAGCGTCAGCGTATAATTGTTGAGAAAGAGGTTGATGCTGTCGTTCAGCGTCAGCGTTGTCCCGCTGCCGACGGTCACATCCTGCAGAAGCTTTACACCCGCGTACATTCCCGCCTGATTTGCCGCCGCAAGCGCCTCCGCCAGCGAAGCGTACGTCCCGATCCGCGTTTGCATATCCGGGCTCCATACCTCCGCCGCGTCTCCCTCCGCCCGCGCCGCCGCGGGCAGCAGTGTCAGGCACATCATAAGCGCCGTCAGGAACGCGGAAATGCGTTTCGTTTTCATATGCTGCCTCCTTACTGTCCGCCTCAGCCCTTCCACGCCGCGCACAGCGGGGCGTAGGTCTTCTTGTTCACCAGCATGAGCCTGTAGTCCGTGCCGCTGCCGGACATCGTGAGCGTGCCCTTTGCGTCGCCCTCGGAGAGCGTGATCGTCTGCACGGACGTCAACATGCCTTTCGCGTTGTAACGCGCGGCGATCAGCATCGCGTTCGCGGGGGCGTTCTTCACGGTGTAGGTGAGCTTATTGCCGCTTGGCGAGCCGGTGACGAGGGTCCTGGTCGTGCTGAGCACAAAGACCGACAGGCCCTGCGTGGACGTAAACGTCGCGGTCGCCATGGCGCCGTTGTCAGCGGTGGCAACGGTGGCGGTATACTTATAGCCGGTGTTGTTGTGCGTGTGGAGGACGTTGAGCGTTTCGCCGTTCGCGGCGATACCCGCCGGGACGTCAAAGGTGAGGTCGACGGGGAAATTGACCGTCAGCGGATAATTCTGGCCGATCAGCGCGTCCACGCCCTCCTCGTTGGAAACGTATACGTCATAGGTCGCGGAGATATCCACGGTCAGCGTTTTTGAGGCCTCGTCATAGTCCGTCAGACTGAGCGTGATGACAGGCTGAAGCTCGACAGACCAGCCTTCTCCGTAATTCCCGGTCGCCTCAAAGTATGCCTCCAGCGCATCCTCGGCGGGCAGGAGCAGCGTATCGAAGTTTTCGTACAAATACGCCGCAAGCGCTTCGCTGGTGATCGCGGCGGCCCTGACGTCGATCCACTGAGCGCTCTGCGTGATATGGTCGAGCCTTTCGACAAGCGGTTCGCTCTGCTGGCTCTGTCCGCCTCCGCCTCCGCCTCGGCGGACGCCTCCGCCTCCGCCGACGATGAAGTGGTTCTTTGTTTTAGGCTTTGTCAGCTTTTTGACAGGCAGCTTTTTCGCGTTGCCTCCGACGTGGGTGGTTTCCATGACATACCCGCAGCGGCCGCAGTAGGTGACGCGCGTGTAGCTGGCTGTCGACGTGCTGGTCGCGGGGATCTCATTCTCCTTCCGGATGCAGCGGTTGTGGCTGCCCGTTATCACGGTGTTGCACTCCGAGCATTTGTAGGTATGCCCCGAGGCGGTGGTGCTTTGCAGCTCAAAGTGACAGTTTGCGGTGCCGTTTGTGCGTCCGCACTGGCAGCGGAAGGTATGGCGGCCGCCGGACAGCCTTTCGGCGTGGTAGCTGCAATTCTGCCACGCGCCGACCTGCTGGCCGCAGGCGCTGCACGCCGTGGCGTGCTGCGCGCCCGTGCCGCTGCCCTTGTGCGTCCAGCTGTTCGCGTTGCATTGCTCCCGCTCAACATGGCCGCAGCGGCTGCAGACCTTGCCGTGGTGGTTGGAGTCCAGGGGGGCCCACTTCTGACCGGAGAAATCATGCTCGTTGCCGTAGTCGAACGTTTCGTGGCAGTTGGCGCACCTGCCGGAGCAGAGGTTCCCGCCGGCGCCGCTGTCATAGGAGCTTGCCGTGCAGTTCTCCGTCCGCAGTTCGCCGCCGCAGATGCCGCAGCGGACGGAGTGCTGGTTCTCCCCGATCGACTCGTAGGTGATCTCCGCCGTCCGGGGCGCCTTTTCGATCTGGCAGTACAGGCATTTTTCCATGTGCGTCTGCCCGTTGTGCGTGACGACCCAGTTGTGCCCGTTGGGGTTGGTGCACGTGTCGGTGTAATACACGGTCGCCTCGACGTCCGCGCATTCGATGGTGCCCTCCACCTTGTCCTGCAGCGGGCGCACGCCGTAGTAGCTGGGGCTCGGGACGGAATAGAACTCGCCGTCCTTGTAGCCGTGGTGCGTAAAGCCCTCCGCCTGATCAAAGAAGGAGGTGCGCATCCCCTCGCTCAGGGACGCGTCCGCCCTGTGATAGACGGTGACGGTGAAATCGTTCACCTTATAGGTGACGATTTCATTTGCGTTCGCCCCGGCGATATTGCCCTTGACCTCCTTGCGGTCGGCGGCAAGCCCCTCGTAGGTCGGGGAAGTGAATTTGTATTCCGCTCCGTCGAGAAGGTTCTCCTGAACAGCATACTGCCTAAAGTTGCCCGGCTTGGTCGCGTCTGAAGGGAGCTTGTACTCCACCGACGCCATGTAGAGCTTGGAATAGACGACGTTCACCGTCTTGTTGGCGGCGGGCATGGTGCCTTCCACAACAGCCGGGACGGCGCGAAAGCCCAGGACGTCGTAATTGGGGGATTGCACGCTGTAGGTCTCGTTCGCCTTGTGCTTCTCGGTCTTGGAGGCGACCTGCACATTGCCTGAGACGGGACCGACCGGGATCAGGTAATTGACCGTCAGGGTGTACTCGGTGTCGCCCGCGGTGGTGATCTCGCCCTTCTTGTTGAACTTCTTTCCGATCTCCTCGATCGCGACGTTGAACTTTACCGGCTCGGACTTGTCCTCCTCGGACATGGACCATTCCCACACCTGGACCACGAGCGCTTCCGTCCCCGCCAGAAGCGCCGTCGGGTTCATGCCGGTGCCGGTATCGGCCGCGTCGGCGACAGCCTTCAGAAGCTGCCCCTCCTGCGCCGCGCTCAGCTTCGCGTCCGCCTCAGATACGTTGTCCGGGGAATTTATGATTTTATCGTTGATGGGCGCGAAAACAGCGTCGCGTTTTTTGTCGGTTTCGTATTCGTCCGGATTTAACGCTTCCGAGCCTGCGATCGGTTCCAGCTCCGTGTTGACCAGCTCGATGAAGCCGCCCCAGTCCGGCATTTTGTGATCGACGAGCTTTGTCTTGAGAAGCGCGTTCGCCGCGTCAAGGATGCGCTTCTGCGCGGCGGAGCCGATCACGGGGATCTGCAGCGTGCACTTGTCGCGGCCGTTATCGGTCACGACCGCCCAGCCCGGCGTGGCGCCGGGATAATCTTCCTCGCGCGCGCGGGT
>JAFZQQ010000454.1 GCA_017620315.1 Oscillospiraceae bacterium
ATGAGTAACATGTTCTGCAAATGCAGTGGTATGAAGAGCCTTAACATCAACAATTTTGATACGAGCAGTGTGACGGACATGAGTAACATGTTCGACGGTTGCTGTCAACTGGAAACAATTGGCTTTAGCGCATCAAGCTGCGGTTCATAGCTGCACTCTCCTTTTCTTATATGGGAAGTTAAAATGTCTTCACTGCACACAGGCCAAACTGCATAAACTGCGCGCAGGCTGGCGGGGCGAACCGTGGAGATACACGCCGGAGCGGGCTTCCTTGCTTCCGTCCGGCGCGCCGCGCCCGCAAGTGGGTCATTTATCCAGCAGACAGGCTACACCCGGAAGCTCCTTCCCTTCCAAAAACTCCAGACTGGCGCCGCCGCCGGTCGAGATGTGGGTGATCCTGTCGGCAAAGCCGAGCTGCTCGGCGGCGGCCGCACTGTCGCCTCCGCCGATTATCGTTACCGCGCCGGACTCGGCCAGAGCTTTCGCCATAGCCTTTGTCCCTACGGCAAACGCCGGGAACTCAAAAACGCCCATAGGCCCGTTCCAGACGATCGTGCCGGCGTCCTTGACCGCCCCGCAGAAAAGCTCCACGGTCTTTGGACCGATGTCAAGCCCCATCATATCCGCGGGTATCTTCCCCGCGTCGAAGACGACCGGCTCGGAATCTGCGCTGAACTCCTTTGCGCAGACCGTATCCACCGGGAGCAGCAGCTTCACGCCGCGCGCCTTTGCCTTTTCGATCATCTCAAGCGCATAGTCGAGCTTGTCGGCCTCGAGAAGAGAGGTGCCGATCTCGCCGCCCTGAGCCTTGGAGAAGGTATAGGCCATGCCGCCGCCGATGATGACGGTGTCGGCCTTTTCAAGCAGGTTGTTGATAACGTTTATCTTGTCGCTGACCTTCGCGCCGCCGAGCACCGCGACAAAGGGGCGCTTGGGATCGTCCAGCGCGCCGCCCATGACCTCAAGCTCTTTGGCAACCAGAAAACCGGAGACCGCGGGCAGATACGCGGCAACGCCGGCGGTGGAGGCGTGGGCGCGGTGCACCGTGCCGAACGCGTCAGAAACGTAGACCTCCGCCATGGAAGCAAGCTCCTTGGCGAAGCCGGGGTCGTTCTTTTCCTCCTCGATGTGGAAACGCAGATTCTCAAGCAGCATGATCTCGCCGGGCTTGAGCGCCGCGGCCTTCGCCTTCGCGTCCTCGCCGATGACGTCTTTGGCGAATATGACGTCTTTGCCGAGAAGCTCGCCGAGCCGTTTGGCGACCGGCGCGAGCGAGAGCTTTTCCTTCCACTCGCCCTTGGGCTTGCCGAGGTGCGAGCAGGCGATCACCGCAGCGCCGCCCTCAAGCAGATACTGTATGGTGGGAAGCGCGGCGACGATGCGCTTGTCGCTCGTGATCTCGCCGGTCTCCTTGTCCTGAGGGACGTTGAAGTCGCATCTCAAAAGGACCTTTTTGCCCTTGATATCAATATCCTTCACGGTCTTTTTGTTGTAGTTCATATCTGTTCCTCCCTAAAAAAGTAAGGTATTCACAGGCCTTGCGCCATCTCTCCCGCCCTTTGCAGCCCGGGAAAGTCCAACTGCCTGAGCGCCTCAAAAACAAGCACCGCAACAGAATTTGAAAGGTTAAGGCTTCGCGCCTCGGCGCGGATGGGAAGCCGGATGCACCGCTCGTAGTGCGCCATGCGGAACGCCTCCGGCAGGCCGGCGGTCTCTTTGCCGAAAAACAGCCAGCACCCGTCGCGGAAGGCGGCGCCGGTATAGTCCGCCGGAGCCTTGGTCGTGGCGAGCCAGCAGTCCTCCGAGGCCTCGGGATGCCGCACGAAAAGCTCATCCAGAGAGTCATAGACACTGACGTCGACAAGGTGCCAGTAATCCAGCCCCGCACGCTTGACCGCCCTGTCGGATATGTCGAAGCCCAGCGGACGGACCAGGTGCAGCCTTGAACCGGTCGCGGCGCAGGTGCGGGCGATATTCCCGCAGTTTTGCGGGATTTCCGGCTCGACCAGAACGATGTTGAGCATTTGTTTTTAAGCACCCTTTACAGTAATAGTCGAGCTGTCATGCACCCTGTGAAACTGGTTTTGCCCAATTCAATGAAACCCATCACAATTTAGTTTCAAGTTATTATAACGCATCGCAAATAAAAAATCAACAAAAAAACAGTGAAAAAATGATGATTTCACGGGACATAAATATTATTAATATCTATAAAAAATATAATATGTTATTATTTCATTAATATAAATAACAAGCATAAAAATCTTTTAACATATCTTTTCACATAAAGCTGTGGATTTTTCCGTGTTTCTCTGTTATTATAACTCTTAACGATTAAAGGGGGGGGTGTGCCGCCATGGACAGCAGGCTTGCCATCTGGTTTTTGCCGGACGATATTGCCCTTGACAATAATAAAACGCCGCTGATGCTTGAGAGCGTGATGTTCTGCCCGATCCTTTCATGGACCTGTGCAGAGCTGCGCGCAATGGGCGTCGGGCGGCTTTTTGTTGTTGCGGACAGGCGTGCGCACGACCTGATCCGCCCGCTGGTGCCCTGGGACGCGGTGCTTGTCGACGGCGAGTACCATGCGCGCGAGCTGCTGGAGCAGCTCAAAGGCAAAGAAGGCGAGGTCGTTGTGCTCAACGGCGCCGTGCTTCCGGTGGGCGTGTTTTCGGGCGGCGCGGTCTACAGTGCGGACGTCGCCGCGGTGCGGCGTGTGCTCAAGGAGCATGACGCTTTTGCCGCCTTCCCCGAGGGCGCGGAGATCATGAAGGGCTTTTTGCCGGTAGGGGACGCGGAGGAGCTTCGCGCAGCGGTTCCGATGTGCCGGCAGAAGATACTGCAAAGGCTTATCGACGGCGGCGTTTCGATATTCGACGCCAACAACTGCTATGTCGACCCGCGGGTCACTGTCGGTGCGGGGACTGTGCTTCTTCCCGGGACGATACTGCGCGGGGAGACGAGCATCGGGAAAAACTGCGTCATAGGCCCGAACACCATGCTGACCGACTGCACTGTGGGCGACGAGACCGAGGTCAACGCCTCACAGGGCACAAAAAGCACGATCGGAAGCCACACGAACGTCGGCCCCTTTGCTTATCTGCGGCCTGACAGCCGTGTGGGAGACCACGTTAAGGTCGGCGATTTCGTCGAGATCAAGAACAGCGTGATCGGCAACGGGACGAAGATATCGCATCTTACCTATGTGGGTGACTCGGACGTGGGAGAGCGCGTCAACTTCGGCTGCGGTACGGTGACGACGAATTACGACGGATTCAAAAAGTATCGCTGTACCATCGGCGATGACGTGTTTATCGGCTGCAACACGAATCTTGTCGCGCCGGTCACGCTCGGAAACGGAAGCTATACGGCCGCCGGCTCGACCATTACGCGCGACGTGCCCGCGGACGCGCTGGGCGTGGCAAGAGCGCGTCAGGAGAACAAGGACGGCTGGGCGGCGCGCAACCGCGCTATCAAAGGCAAAAAATAACAAGCATTTCTATAGATAAAACAGGGAGGGAAAAACAAATGATTTCACACGGGAAAGACATCAAGGTGTTCACCGGCAACGCAAACCCCAAGCTCGCCGCCGATATCTGCAAGCTGATCGGCATCAAGCTGGGCGAGAACGAGGTCAAGGGCTTCGCCGACGGCGAGGTTTCCTGCTCGCTGTACGAGACCGTCCGCGGAAGCGACGTGTTTCTTGTCCAGTCCACCTGCAAGCCGGTGAACG
>JAFZQQ010000455.1 GCA_017620315.1 Oscillospiraceae bacterium
AGTATTCCCTCGTCGATAAAGACGATGGCCGGCGCGACCTTTTTTGCCTTTTCGAACAGATCGCGGACTCTGGACGCGCCGACGCCGACGTACATCTCCACAAAGTCCGAGCCGGAGATCGTGAGGAACTCAACCCCCGCCTCGCCCGCGACCGCGCGGGCAAGCAGCGTCTTACCCGTGCCGGGAGGCCCGACCAGAAGCACGCCCTTGGGTATGCGCGCTCCGAGCTCGGTGAATTTGTCAGGCTCGCGCAGAAAATCGACGATCTCCTGCAGCTCTTCCTTTTCCTCGTCCGCTCCCGCGACGTCCTCAAAGGTCGTGGGCCGGTTGTTGTCCTTCGCGTTGCGGATCGCCGCAGCGCCGAACTTCGCCATCGAGCCTCTGCCGTCTCCGCCCGCTGCGCGCGCGCTGAGAAAATACCATATCGCGAACAGGCCGATAACGGCGATGATATACGGCAAAAGCATCCGCAGATAATTCGGCGAATGGTCGGCGTGGTAGTCGTAGTCCTCGATGATTCCGGCTTCCTTCTGCTTTTCAATCAGCTCGTTCAGGTCGCGGTAAAACAGGTCGAAGTCGTACAGATCCTTCGTGAGCGTCTTTCTGCCGTCCGATGCCTCCCGCAGCGTGATCGTAAGCGTGGTGTCGGACACGGTAAACGAGCGCACCTTCTCCTGCTCGAACAAAGCCTTGACCTCCGCGTAGGAGGGCTGCTTTGCCCGCGGCTGGGTAAGATAGCTCACCACCGCCGCAATGAGAAGGATGAACGCAAGATAAAGAAGAAAATTAGGGCGTCTTCCCTCTGTCAATCAGGACGCCTCCTTTAATTAACAACTTACTGATACAGCTCGGGGCGCATCACGCCGATATACGGCACGTTGCGGTACTGCTGCTTGAAATCCAGTCCATAGCCGACGACAAACTCGTCCGGCGTCTCAAAGCCGACGAGATCCGCTGTGATGGGCTTTTCGCGGCGGGCGGGCTTGTCAAGCAGCGTCACGATGGTCACGCTGCGCGCCCCCTTCGCCTTGAAATACTGCGTCAGGAAATAAAGCGTGTTGCCGGAGTCAAGAATATCCTCGACCACGATAAGATCGCGCCCGGTGATATCGTGCTGAAGGTCGCGCGTTATCTGCACGTTCCCGCTGCTGGTATAATCGTTGCCGTACGAGGAAACGGCTATAAACTCGATCTCGCTTTTGATCTGGCAAGCTCGGATCAGGTCGGCCATGAAAAGGAAGCAGCCCTTGAGCACGCCGACGAAAAGCGGGTTGCTGTCCTTGAACCGCTCAAAAAGCTCATCCCCAAGCTCCTGAACGCGCGCTTTGATCTGCTCTTCGCTGAAGAGCACCTTCAAAAGATCCTGATCCATCGTGCTTTTTGACATAGTTTCTCCCTCATGCTTTCATTTTATTTTTCTCTGAGCTCCAGAGCCAATACCCCGCCATGCTTTTCCGCGATTACCCCTCGCGGCAGATCAAGGTGACTTCCGTCTCCGGAGCAAAGCTCCTCTATAGCCTTATAATGACGCGCCGTAAAGTCTTTCTTCCCGACCTCAAGCGAATCCAAAAGCAGCCGCACCATACGCCCGCGAAGCGCCTCCGGCGCGGAGCGTATCGCCCTGCACGGCACGGTCGATCTCGCCGCGCCGAGGATGGCTCCGCCGCTGCGGAGCCTTTCCGCAGCAAGCTCGTCCAGATAATCGCTTTCGACGCGAAGCGTCTGCGCCGAAAGCGCAATATGCTCCGCCGCCGCCGCGTTTACGCGCTTCAGGCGCGGCATGATCTCGTGGCGGATATAGTTTCGGGCGTAGGCGTCGTCCAGATTCATAATGTCAAGCCTGTGCCCAAGCCCGTTTTCCTTTGCGTATTCCTCTATTTGCGCCCGGGTGACACCCAGAAACGGACGGATGTATATCCCCCTCACCGGAGCTATCCCGCCGAGCCCGCTCCTTGCTCCGCGGACAAGCTGGAATAAAAGCGTCTCGGCATTGTCGTCAGCGTGATGCGCCGTCGCGACGCGCGCCTCACCGGTCTCATTCGCCACACGTTCAAGGAAATCGTACCTTGCTTTGCGCCCCGCCTCCTCGGTAGACACGCCGAGCTGCTCCGCAAGCGCGCCGACGCTCGCATGCTCGCAGTAAAACGGGATATTGCGCGCGGCGCAGAAACCGCGGACAAAAGCCTCGTCTCCATCCGCCGCCTCGCCGCGGAGCCCATGGTGCAGATGCGCCGCCGAAACGCGTACTCCGCGTGACCAGAGCCAGTGCAGCAGTGAAATGGAATCTACGCCGCCCGACACCGCCGCGACGACGTTCGTTTCGGGCGGGAGCATATCAAAGCGCCGGACCAGCTCCTCCGCAGCCTCCAGTCTCACTACGCGCCCTCATCATCGTATCTCGTCTCGACGGTCGAGAACGCGGTGTACTCGGGCGTCCATTTGAGATTGACCTTGCCGGTGGAGCCGTGGCGGTTCTTTGCGATTATGCACTCGGCGATATTATGCTGCTCCGCGTCCTCTTTATAATAGTCGTCGCGGTATATGAACATCACGATATCGGCGTCCTGCTCAATGGCTCCCGAATCGCGAAGGTCGGAGAGCATGGGGCGCTTGTCGTCGCGTTTTTCATTCGCGCGCGAGAGCTGGCTGAGGCACAGCACCGGCACCGAAAGCTCCTTTGCCATGATCTTGAGCATTCGGGACATATCGCTCACCGTCTGCTGACGGCTTTCGCTGCGTCCGCCGCCCTCCTTTCCCGCGGAGGTCATGAGCTGCAGATAGTCTATGACCACCAGGCCGAGATTGTCTATGCGCCGGCATTTTGCGTTCATATCCGCCACGGTCAGCAGCGGATTGTCATCGATTCGTATATCCAAAGGCTTTATCAGTGTCGCAGCGCTCGCTATCCTGGCCCAGTCCGATTCCTTCAGGTTCCCCGTCCGAAGCTTCTGGTTTTCCACGGTCGCCTCGCCCGAAAGCACACGGGTAACAAGCTGCTCCTTTGACATTTCAAGTGAGAAAATAGCGACAGCCTTTCCGCTGTTTCTCGCTATGTTCATCGCGAAATTGAGTGCAAGGCTGGTCTTTCCCATGCCCGGACGGGCGGCAAGCAGCACAAGATCGCTGTTGCCGAAGCCCGCGGTCTTGTCGTCGATGGCGGAAAAGCCGGTCGACAGTCCGGTCTTTACTTTCCCTTCCGCGGCGGTAAGCTCAACGAGCTGGTCGAGCACGCTTTGCAGCACGGTGCCGATGCGCTCCATATCCTGCGAGCTCCGCCCGCGGCGAATGGCATATATCTTCTGCTCGGCGGACTCAAGCGCCGCACTCGCTCCGCCCGTACCGTCCTGCACGATCGCGGTGATCTCCCCGGCGGCAGTCGCTATCGCCCGAAGTATTGCCTTGTCGATAACGATGTCGGCATACTCGAGTACGTTTGCGCTGGTCGGAGTGACCTCCATCAGCTCGGCAAGATACGCGCGAGTGGACGCGTCGTCAAACGTGCCGTTTTTTTGCATCTCTCCGACGACCGTGAGCGCGTCGATCGGGCGGCTGTAGAGGAACATGGACTGTATGGTCTCAAACACCTCTCTGTTCTGGCGCAGATAGAAGTCCTCGGGGCGCAGCTTTTCCATCACGTCCTTGATACAATCCGCGTCTATGAGCATGGAGCCGAGCACCGCCTGCTCCGCTTCAAGGCTGTGGGGCATCTGGCGGTATAAGAGTTCTTCGTCCATATCCTTCCTCCGTTGTTATCCTCTGATGTCCCGATCCGTCAGGCGTCCTCCACTACCTCCACGGAGAACGGAGCGCTTACCTCGTAACCCAGCTTCGCCTTTACCTCGTGTACGCCGAAGGTTTTTATGGGGTCAAGTACGAGCTGCTGCTTTGAGACCTCGACGCCGAGCTGTGCCGAGAGCGCCTCGGAGACCTCCTTGCCGGTAACGGCGCCAAACAGTCTCCCGCCGGAGCCACCCTTAGCGGCTACGCGGATCGTCTTGCCGCGCAGCTTGTCCGCCGCGGCGACTGCTGCGGCGCGGTTCCCAGCCTCTTCCTTGCGACGCGCCGCGTCCTTGAGCTTCATGGTGTTTATGGCGTCGGCCGTCGCCGGCACCGCAAGCTTGCGCGGAAGCAGATAGTTGCGCGCGTAACCCTCGGAGGCGTCGATCAGTTCGCCTCTTTTGCCCTGTCCCTTTACGTCCTGCTGCAAGATAACTTTCATGTTCACCGCTCCTTTGCTATGCGTTTTCTGCTGCGCCCCTCCCTTGCGGGCAGAACGCCTTACTCCTCAAAATACTGGTCTATCGCGTTGATCAGCTGCTCGCGCACGGCGCCGACCGTGCCCTCGGTGATCTGTGCGCCCGCCGTGGTGGAATTTCCGCCTCCGCCGAGCTTTTCCGCGATCATCTGCACGTTGATCTCGCCCAGCGAGCGCGCCGAAAGGTTCACTCCCTCGCCTCTCTTGAAAAGCACGAAGGACGCGCGCACGCCCTGCAGCGTCAAAAGCTCGTCCGTCGCCTTGGCGGCGGTAACGCGGTCGACCTCCTCGTCGATGGCGGCTATGGCGATATCCTCGCGATACATTTCCGCGTGGCGGATTATGCTGTAGCGTTCTATCATATCGGAAAGGTTGCCCTGGAAAAGCCGCTGCACATCCGCGGTATCGGCGCCCGCGCGACGCAGGTATGCCGCCGCCTCGAAGGTTCGTCCGCCGGTGCGTCGGGTAAAATTCTTGGTGTCGAGCACCATACCGGCAAGCAGCGCCTCCGCCTCGGCGCGGAGGATATCCCCCGGCTCGACGAGGTATTGCAAAAGCTCCGTCACAAGCTCCGAGGCCGAGGAGGCGTAGGGCTCGTGAAAATTAAGCGCAGCGTTTTCGATGTAGCTTGCCGCGCGCCTGTGATGGTCGATGACCGCGACCCGGTTGCAGGCGTCGAGCAGCGGCTCAGACTCGACAAAGTCGGGCCTATTCGTGTCCACGATCACCAGAAGCGCGCCGGAGCGTGCCATGATAAACGCGTCGTTGCCGCTGATGATGGTATGCTCGTACTCGCTGAGCTCGTTCAGTCTGGAAAGCACCGCTCCGGCGGCGTTGTTGTCCACGTCTATGACAATGTTTGCCTTCTTGCCGCGTTTGCGCGCTATGCACGCGATACCCGCTGCCGCGCCGACCGCGTCCATATCCGCGTGCTTATGGCCCATGATAAAGACCTGCGTCGCATCGGAGATCAGCTCGCCCAGCGCGTTGGCCATAACGCGGGACTTGACCTTTGTGCGCTTTTCGGACGCCTGAGTCTTGCCGCCGTAAAATTCAAAATCAAGCTTGTTGCGGACGACCACCTGATCGCCGCCGCGCGAGAGCGCCATCTCGATTGACAGTGAGGAATACTGATAAAGACTGCCGAAGTCCTCCGCGTCCTTGCCGATACCGATGGAAAGCGTCGCCGCGACGCCGTCCTCCGTCACCACCTCGCGCACGGAGTCGAGCACGGAGAATTTCTCTTTCATGAGTGCTTCGTAATTCTCCTGCGAGATAACAACGAGGTAACGGTTGCGGTCAAGGCGGCAGAACAGGCCATTCGAGCCCTCCAACCATGTGTTTATCTTCTCATTTATCCTGGCGAGCAGCGCAGAGCGCGACGCCTCCGTGCCCGCCTTCATAAGCTCCTCATAGTTGTCGACCACGATCTGTCCGACGATCGGCTTGTTGTTCTCGCATGTTTTGCGCAGCTCGTCGGTCTCGGTGACGTCGAGCCAATAGGTCGTGGCCAAAAGCGTGCCTCTGCGCACTCCGCTGGGATGGCTGAGAGTGCCGTAAACGTGGAAATGCCGTCCATTGACGATAACCGGCTCCGTCGTTTCGTTTCCGCCCTCAAGAAGCCACTTGTACGAGAATTCCGGAAGAACTTCGCCTAAGCGGTTGTCAAAAATGTCCTCGCGCACTCCGGTCTGCTCGCGGAAGCTGCTGTTGCTCCAAAGGAGCTCCTGCGTGTCCGGGCGGAAGACCATCATCGCGATCGGCGCAGACAGCATCGACGCCTTTTCCGCGCTCGACATATCGTCTGTCACCGTGTCTATGTAGCGTTGGATCGCCTCGCGCCGTTTTTTTGCGTTTGCGCGGAAATAGAGATAGAGCCCTGTGAAGGTAACGCACTCCAGTATCGCCAGCGGTATGCGCGGTATCGGCGTCA
>JAFZQQ010000456.1 GCA_017620315.1 Oscillospiraceae bacterium
CTTGCAAGATACTCCTCTGTTTTCTGCTTTGCCCTGGCCGTTGCCTCAGTCTTCGTTTCCAGCGCATCACAAAGGTCCCGATAATAGCTGATTTTCTTGGAGTATGCAGATATCGTTTTGCGCGTTGCTATTTTTTCGGTTATCAGATTATCATAATACTCGGCATCGTTGCCTTCGTCAGACGCCACCAGACTTGTTCCGTCGGACAGATAAACAACTGGATCCTTTTCGTAGGAAGTTATCGAAGCCGAAATTGAGGCATAGCGTTCTTCTACGACAGCCATCTTCCGTCTTGTCTCCTCAATAAGCCACTCATAGTAAGTTTTTTCTTGTGCTGCGCTGTTTGAAGTGACGGCATTGATAGCTATATATGAGGTCAGTTGATCCAGCTCAATATCCTTCAACATTGTTGTCATCTGAAGAAGATCATTAAAGGAATAGCCCGTTTTGCTGGATCTGAACCCGGAAGAGTCCGTGTTTTTAACAGCCCTGATGTATTTATCTACATTTGTCAGCGTTTCGTCGAAAAGCTCGGCTGCCTCGGCATAGTCATAATCCTTATAATCAAAAACGCTGAATGCGTTTCCGATCGTTGAATTAAAATTATTATTGCTCTCATATTCCTTGCGATACGATTGGATGATCGCATTGAGAAGCTGGCACCCGTCCTCGCTTGATAGTCCAAGTCTGCCGTAATCCAGTGTGACCACATACCCGTCAGCGCTTATATCCGTGGCCAGCAGCTGTTTTACGGCATCCATATTTGCGCTTCTGTTCAGGATTCCGTAGTAAAGCGACATACGATCCTGAGCCTTCTCGGAAATGAGCCCTTCTATGCTTATGCTGTCGCGCACTTTGTCGGTCTTGAGTACGTCCATTCCAAGCGATTCCATCGCCGATTCCACGACTACCGACGATTTGAGTCCTGCAATCATATCATCGTCTTTCGCCAAGCTTGTGTTATTATATCCGATTATAGTGGAGGTCTTCTGTTCTGTAACGATTTTCTTTCCCAGATGGGCCGATGCGAAAAGCAGCATTCCGACAGAAAGCGCAAGCACAAGCCAAAGCAGGAAAAAGCGCTTCATCCAGTCAAATATCAGCAGAATGTCTATCCTTAGCTCGCTTTCGGTGTCCTCCGGCGGACGCACAAGCGTAAGTTGAATATTCTTATCAGTATCCATTTGCAGTCACCTCAGCGCTTTTTACTGTTTTTTTTCGGTTTTTCGCTTTCCTGCCCGACGTCCTCAGCAAGCTTTTTTTGCCGTTTGATCAGCTCGCCAGGCAGCAGTGCCAAAACCGCCGCACAGAGCAGATACACTCCGAGTATCAGTATCTCCCAATAGATTATATTATTTACAGACCCCTTCACCAGTTCTATAGCCGATTTGGATTCTCCCGATGACAGATTATCGACACTAAATGCCTGCTTTAAATGAATATTGCGATAATAATCTGTCGCAGTCTTATTCGTCAGCAAAACCAGCTCATCAATCTTGTCGCTGGCTGCCTTGAGCATATCCGTAACATCCGAAGCGCTTCCGGTTCCTATTCCCTCGCGAAGATTCTCGGCATATTTTCGATATTGTGTCAGTTCCTCATTGATGTTGGTTATTTCGACCTTGCAATCGATCCTCTGTTGTATCAGAGCGTCATATGTTTCCGAATGCCGCGTGATTTCATAACCGGCCATTGTAATACCTTCCGTGTTTTCGCCGGTAATATAGCTTGCAATAACTGCCCGCGTTTTAACATAGCTGCCGATAAGCTCATCCAAAGTGGTGAGCATTTGATTCTGCGCTTCCAGTTCATGCTCGAGCTGCTTTATCTTGTACTCATAGTAATCCACGAGTTCCCAACGGGACTTTGTCATGTTGTTCACGGATACATACGAAGAAATCCTGTAAAGGTCTTTTGATTTCATTGCGTCTATTGCATCGATCAAATCGTCGAATGAATAGCCGGTTTCACTGGATGTAAAACGAGAATCGTCAGTTTTTGCGATAGCATTGATGTATCCCCTCAGCAGCGTGAGATTGGCGTCAAGCACTTCAACCGCTTTGGCATAATCATAATCGTTGTAGTCGAGCGCTTTTACGCTGTGTTCAAAGGATGAACTGTATCCGTAGAGCCCATAGAATCTGCTTTCGTATTTGGAAAGAATGGCATTCAGCAGTTCTGTCCCCTGCTGGTCGTTAAATCCAAGTCCGGCATAATTGAAGGAAAGCGTATACTGCGTAGGATAGTAACTCCGGCTCTCAACATTCGCGGTAGAAACAGGTTCACCGCTCACAAAGACAGACTGGTGCTTTGTCACGCTGCTTATGGCAGATGAAGTAATGTTTCCGACCAGTTTTATATTGTTTCTGACTTTATTGATACCCTCATCGTCGAGGCCAAGGCCGATCTCATCGGCCGCCTCACGGATCACCTCAGCGCTTTTGATTTCGGTCGGATCAAAAATATTCCCCTGCGGATCTTTTCCGGATTCAACGCCGCTGTAGCTGAAGCTGACGACGGCTTTAGCCACTCCGCTGTTGGATTGCTTGCGCGAGCGCGAAACAACAACTGTCCCGGCAGCCAGAACTGCAATCGCGACCCAGATCCAAAACAGTTTTTTAAGCTGTCCGAGCAACTTGTTCAAAGGCAAAACAGACTTCATACGGATTCCTCTCGCAATGATTATTTGAGGTGCAAAAACGCGGCTTAAGCATATATTTGTCAACGAAAAGGCTGATGCGCATTTCACACCAGATTACTTTTGATAATCTACCACATATTTAATGAAAAAGCAATAGATAAACCGCTCAAACAGTGTCATTCCGCTGCGTTCCGTATACACAAAACGGCGGCGCAGAAGCGCCGCCGTTTTGTTGAAATGTTCAATTACAGGCTCTTTTCGTAGCTCTCGATCATCTTCTTGACCATCTGGCCGCCGACTGAGCCCGCCTCGCGGGAGGTCAGGTCGCCGTTGTAGCCCTGCTTGAGATTGACGCCGACCTCAGAGGCGGCCTCCATCTTGAACTTATCCATAGCGCTGCGCGCCTCGGGGATATTGATCTGATTGCTGTTCTTACCGGACATGATTAAAACTCCTTTTTGAATCATTTTTGCATTGGCATTGTTGGGTATCGCAAGCATAGCTTGCCCGTAATGCCGCCGATTATTCGGTTTTTTCGCTCCAAATGCTGGAATCACGTCTTTTCAGAACGCCCTGATCGAATGCTCAGCGCAGGACACATTTCTTATTGACAGGCATACGGCATTTTACTCTTCAGGCATATTATTCAGCTATTTCATCACATAAACTAAGTAACGCTTCCCAGCCTTTTCGCCCGGAAGCGTTACTTGTTTATCCGCGGACTCTTTTCACTGTCCCTTTTTATGTCCTCATGGCGTCGAGCTGGCCTGTGCTCTTGAGCGCCGGTCTTATCGCAATATAGAGTATCGGAGCAATGACCATTGCCGCAACCGCGTTGATCGAAGACGCAGGGAGCTTACCCGCCATCGCCGCCAAAACGCCTTCCATCGGCACGCTGGCAACAAAGCGCTGCATCACAAAGGTCTTCAGCATATAGAGCGCGACATAAGTCCAGGCTCCGGCGGTGCAGGCAACAATGTTGCGCTTGTGATCCTCGGCATTTTTCCCGTTTGCAAAGGCTATCTTTCCGCAGACCCATGCCATCGCAAACTTGGAAACGAAGGTGATAATGCCTTCAAAACCATAGCCCGTCTGGATGTCATAAATGAGGCTGCCGAGCCCGGAGGCCATCCCGCCCATAACAGGCCCCAACAGAAGACTGCCCAACAGCGAGACCGGATTCGCAAGACGCACCTTGCTGCCCAGCAGTGGGAACGCAATAAGCGTTGCAACGTATACAAGCGCGGTCATCAACGCTGCATATATCATTTTTCTGGTCGTAAGCTTTGTTTGCATGGTCATACTCCCCCTTCAGATTCTGACCATACGATACCCGTTCTCTGATTACATTAAAATACCCAAAACCATTATTTTTTATAATACCAGATTGTTACAGCAGTGCTTCTACCGCTTCTTTGACCTTGTTCATCGGATCAGTTGGTTCAAAACGGCCCGCGATATTGCCCTCGCGGTCGATCAGGATCTTAGTAAAGTTCCATTTGATGCTGCCGTTGTTCTTATAGTCCTTGTCCATCTTTTTGACAATCGGCGCAAGCGCAAGTCCGGCCGCGCCCTTGAATCCGCCGAAGGTCGTGTTTCCGGTCAGCCATTGGTACAGCGGACTCGCCTGCTCGCCGTTGACGTCGATCTTCGCATACTGCGGAAAGGTAATGCCGAAGCGCCCTGTGCAGAAGGTGTGTATCTCCTCGTCGGAGCCCGGAGCCTGATTTGCAAACTGATTGCACGGAAAATCAAGTATCTCCAGTCCTTTCTCATGATCGGCATCGTACAACTCCTGCAGTTCCTTATACTGAGGAGTAAATCCGCAGCCAGTTGCGGTGTTGACGATAAGCAGCACCTTGCCCTTGAAATCGCTGAGCGCGACGTCCTCCCCCTTGCGGGTCTTCACCGTAAAATCGTAAACATTCATTGATATGTCCTCCTTGTTTAATTTTGTTTGATTCAATTGAGTTAAATCGATATTAGCAAATAAAAATAGATTTGTCAAGGGGTATGCAAAAAAATGTTTTCGCATACCCCTCTGCATTTCCTTATTCCGCTTCCGTCAGCGCATAAAACCGCACAAGCACCGTGGCAAGCTCTGCACGGGTGGTATGGCCCGCCGGCAGATAGTAACCTCCGCTGCCTCGCATGACCTTGTTGATGTAAAGCCAGCAGACCGCTTCATACGCCCAGTCATGGACCTCAGTTCTGTCCTCTGTTTCAAGCAGCAGCATCCATGTGCCGGAAAAGCCCATGCCATTCATACGCGCGCAGCGGTAGAGCATCAAGGCAAGCTGCTCTCGCGTGACCGGATCCTGCCAGCCAAAGCGGCCGTCGCCGACGCCGGTGGCGACCTTGCTCTCCCCCGCCCAGTCGATCGCGGAGCGGTACGGGTTATATGCGTCCATATCGGAATAGCCGATGCGCACGTTGGAGACAGGGCTGCCCATCATGCGCCAGATGGCGTCGACCGCCTCGCCGCGCGATACAGCGTCGTTGCCGTTGAAGCGGCTCTCGTCCGCGCCGTCACCGACGCCGTCCATCCAACCGTTGCGATACGCCGCGACCGCTGCATCGTGATACCACGTGCCGGCGATATCCGCTTCAAACGGTACTTCCGCAGTTGTTTCTTCGGTTTCCGTTTCCTGCGTCTCTTGCTCCTGCGCCTCTTGCTCCTGCGTCTCCTGTCCGTCTCCCTCGTCCTCGCCCTCGGCAAGGGCGCATGGCGCTGCGAGCAGCAGCGTCAGGATCAGGCATATCGCCCCGACCAGTTTTTTCATGGCAGATCCTCCAGAAGCATTTCGTAAGGCATGTCGTCTATCGTGCATTTGAGCGTCCACCTTCCGTCGGTGGAAACGCACACATCCTTCGCCTCACGCAGATGCCTCAGCGCACGGTATTGAGACTTCACAGCCTCTGAGTATTTCGACATATCGTCAGAGTGCAGGAACACGCCGCCGATGACCGCGTCGAGTGCGGCAAGCGTATCCTTCTGTTTCTTCGTCAGCTTGACATTTTCGTCGCGCAGGAAGAACACGTCCGGATCGTTCCAGTACGCTCTGCCGTTGAGCTGGCGGCGAAAGACCGAGTTGCCCATCGCCTGCCGCGTGGAGACGCGCTCGCGGTGGATGAGCCGCATGTGGGGCTTATCGTCCCAGTCGAGCGAGACGTCGCAGCTCACACGGCAGTATTCCACAAGGCCGAACGCCGGCATGACCGGAACGCCGCAGCCGAGGATCTTCTTGTCTCCGCACCACTTCCGCAAAAGCTCCATACCGCGTATCATACGCCCCGCGCGGCTCTCGTTCTCCGTTCCGAAGGGCGCGCCGCCGTAAAGGAAGTCGAGCTTGACAAGGTCAAAGCCCCATTCGTCCAGCACGCGGTGAAAAACACGCTCAAGATAGTCGATCACAGCGGGATTGTCTATATCGAGCGAGTAGAACCCGCCCCAGTTGCAGCCGTCGGACCACGGCTTGCCATCGTGGATCAGGAACCAGTCTGGATGCTCGCGAAGCGTCGCCGAGCCCTCCTGCGCCACAAAGGGTGCGAGCCAGAGTCCCGCCTCGAAGCCTTTTTCGTGTATGGCGTTGACCGCGGCCTTCATGCCCTTGGGGAACTTCTTTTGATCCGCCTCAAGCCAGTCTCCCACGAAGGGCTCCCAGCCGTCGTCTATCTGGAAGAGATCCCCGGGCTCAAGCAGCGCCGCGCAGCCCATGAGGTCGTCCATGATGCTCTTTTCGTCGATGTTCTGATAGCGGTTGTACCAGCTTGAGTACCCCGCAAGCTTTTTGTCCGTCCGCGGGCGTATGCCCAGCGCGGCAAACCAGGCGTCGAACACCTCGTTCTCGCCGCCCTCGGCGTAAAACAGGTCGAATGCGTGGAAGTCTCCGCCGCAGCGCACGCCCTCGCAGTCGCGCTCTATGCTCAGCTCGCCACGGTTCGCGTCATAGCGGAAGATGGTGTAGCCGGGTCTCTCGTCAAGCGAGGCGATCAGGCGGTAACGCTCTCCCTTGCGGAAATAGCAGTAGGAAAAGCCATGCGTCAGCCCCGGGCGGTTTGGATAGTCCACAAAATGATAGTCGCCGTAGCGGTCAAGCCCATATTTCCTCACCGCGAATTTGGGCAGAGGCGCGTGCGGACGTATGGCGTCCTTCGCCGTGTACTCCGGGCAGTACGTCCAGGTCTGATATCCGTTCATGAATATCTTTTCGCCCGGCTCGATATAGAGCGGGGCAACTGCCGTCACATAACGCAGCTTTCCCTCCGGCAGCTCGCAGACGATACGCTTCTCACCCTGTGAAAGCTCAAAGCTCCCCTGCACGGCTGAAGCACCGTCCGCTGCGTCCACTGTGACGCGGTAATCAAACATCAGCATTGAAGCACCTCCCAAGCATTTCTCGCATATATCTGTATTTTATGCCGCCGCACGGGATTTGTAAAGGGCAAAAAACGGAAACCGGAGCGGCATTGAACCGCTCCGGTATGATTGCGTGCGCTGTGTTATTTGATCACGGGATGAGGCCACACGTCGTTTTCGCACAGGGGCGCGTAGCTGTCCTTGTCCACCAGCATGAGCTTATAAGTTACTGCGCCGCTGATGACCTTGATCGTGCCATTCAAGGTGGTGCCCTGCTTTGCGTCGGCGGTCGTCACGCCGAGCAGCTTGCCGTCCTTGTTGTACGACGCGGCGACAAGCAGCGCGTTCGCAGGTGCGTCCGCAAGGCTGTAGGTCAGCGTCGTACCGCTGACGCCGGTCACCTCAAGCGAAAGCATGGCTTCTCTCAGGATGCAGAGAGCGGTGCCTTCATCATCAACCAGGTTCACGCCATATTCCTCGTTGTCGCTGAACAAACACGCCGCGTCCTCAGATGTAATCGTATATTGGGAGCTGAACGGCGCAGCGACGACAAACGCCCCGTCCATCTCGTCGGCTCCAAGCGCCGTCAGACCGACAGCACCCGACAGCTCTCCGGCGACAAAAATGACGTTCAAGCCCGCAAGAACGACCACATTGCCGGGGATCAGGTCGTCGGGCAATTCGGCAAACGTGAAGTATGCCGATTCGCCCACTGCCATAAGCTCGCTCTCGTCGGCGTCAGATCCGCTTTCCGCAAGCTCTGCAGCCATCTCTAACGCCTTTTCCATTTCATGGTCATTCTCGAGTTCGAGCGTTAGCGCGGCGGCGCTGTGCGTGTTGCCTGTGAC
>JAFZQQ010000457.1 GCA_017620315.1 Oscillospiraceae bacterium
AAACCCGCAAAAAGTCTTGCAACATCGTACACGGACGTGATAAAATATATGGCAAGTTTTCGCCGCCCTTCCATTCGGGGCGGCAGAAGGAGAGGTTTTTGCCATGGACAAAAAGAAGTTTTATATCACCACGCCGATCTACTATCCCTCCGCCAAGCTGCACATCGGCCACGCCTACTGCACCGTCGCCACCGACGCGATGGCGCGCTACAAACGGCTGACCGGCTGCGACGTCATGTTTCTCACCGGAACCGATGAGCACGGCCAGAAGATCGAGGACAAGGCGCGCGAGGCGGGCGTCTCGCCCAAGGAGTTCGTCGACCGCATCGTCGAGGGCGAGCACGGCGTTTTGGATCTGTGGAAGCTGATGAACATCTCCAACGACCGCTTCATCCGCACCACGGACGATTACCATGAAAAGGCGATCCAGCGCATTTTCCGCCATATGTACGACAAGGGCGATATTTATAAGGGCACCTACAAGGGCAAGTATTGCAAGCCCTGCGAGTCCTTCTGGACGGAGAGCCAGCTGGTCAACGGCATGTGCCCCGACTGCGGACGCGAGGTCGTCGACGCCGAGGAGGAGGCATATTTCTTCCGCGCGTCCAAGTACGCCTCGCGTGTGCGCGACCTGCTTACCGGCACGGACTTCCTCCAGCCGGCGTCCCGCGTCAACGAGATGGTCAACAACTTTATCGACTGCGAGGGCGGCCTGCAGGATCTGTGCGTCTCGCGCACGAGCTTCCAGTGGGGCGTTCCCGTGGACTTCGACCCGAAGCACGTGGTCTACGTGTGGGTGGACGCGCTGTTCAACTACATGACCGCGCTGGGCTATGAGAACGACGAGCGCGACGGGCTGGACAGGTTCTGGCCCGCGGACGTGCACTTCGTCGGCAAGGAGATCGTGCGATTCCACGCGATCTACTGGCCCGCGTTCCTGATGAGCCTCGGCCTGCCGCTGCCCAAGCACGTCTACGGCCACGGCTGGCTGGTCATCGACGGCGTCCGGATGGCGAAGTCCCGCGGCAACGTCGTCGATCCGTATCTGCTCGCCGAGCGCTTCGGCGTGGACGCGCTGCGCTTCTTCCTGCTGCGCACGTTCCCGTTCGGCTCGGACGGCAACTTCTCCAACGAGCTGCTGATCAACACGATCAACGTCGATCTTGCCAACGACCTCGGCAACCTCGTCTCGCGCACGACCGCGATGATCGAGAAGTACTTCGGCGGCACGCTGCCCAAAACCGACGCCCATGAGAGCGTCGACGACGAGCTGCTCACGATGGCGAAGGCGCTGCGCGGCCGGTACGAAGCCCAGATGGAAAAATATCAGCTGCACCTCGGCCTCGACGAGGTGTTCAAGGTCATCGCCCGCGCGAACAAGTATATCGACGAGACAGCGCCCTGGGTGCTGGCGAAGGACGAGGCAAAGCGCGGCCGCCTCGCCGCCGTGCTCTACAACCTGCTTGAGACCGTGCGCATCTGCACGGTGCTGCTCACGCCCTTTATGCCGGAGAGCTGCGAGAAGATCTTCGCCCAGCTCGGCGCGGACGGGGACGCGCGCACGTGGGAGAGCGCCGGCTGCTTCGGCACGCTGCCGGATGGCGTGACCGTCACCAAGGGCGAGGCGATCTTCCCGCGCATCGACGCCCAGGCGGAGCTTGCGGAGCTGGAAAAGCTTGAAGCGGCGGCGAAGAACGCCGGAAAGCCCGCCGTCGAGCTGGAGCCGTACGCCGCGGAGAGCGTCGATTTCGACACGTTCTGCCGCAGCGACTTCCGCGCCGTCAAGGTCAAGGCCTGCGAGGCGGTGAAAAAGAGCGACAAGCTGCTGCGCTTCACGCTTGACGACGGCAGCGGCACGGACCGCCAGATCCTCTCCGGCATCCACAAGTTTTACGAGCCGGAGCAGTTGATCGGCAAGACGCTGCTCGCCATCGTCAACCTGCCACCGCGCAAGATGATGGGGCTGGAGAGCTGCGGCATGCTGATCTCTGCCGTCCACAAGGAAAACGGCGAGGAAAAGCTGAATCTCATCATGCTCGACGATAAGATCCCGGCGGGAGCCAAGATGTGCTAAAGCGCCATGATTTTCGACACACATGCCCATTACGACGACGAGCAATTCGACACGGAGCGTGAAGAGCTGCTCGCCGCCATGCCTGCCGCTGGCGTGGGGCTTATCATCGACCCCGGCTGTGACGAGTTAAGTTCGCGCCGCGCGGTGGAGCTTGCGGAGCGGTTTCCGCACGTCTTCGCGGCGGTCGGATGGCACCCGGAGAACTGCGCGCCCTTCACGCCGGAGGATATCGACGCTCTGCGCGAGCTGGCAAAGCATCCGAAGGTCGTCGCCATCGGCGAGATCGGGCTGGATTACTACTGGGCGGAGAACCCGCCGAGGGAGTTTCAGCAGGAGGTGTTCCGCCTCCAGCTTGCGCTTGCGGAGGAGCTTGAGCTTCCCGTCATCGTCCACGACCGGGACGCCCACGCCGACAGTCTCGAGATCGTGCGCGAGTTCCCAAACGTGCGCGGGGTGTTCCACTGCTTTTCCGGCAGCGTCGAAATGGCGCGGGAGCTGTGGAAACTCGGCTGGTACGTCGGCTTCGACGGACCGCTGACCTACAAAAACGCGAAAAAAACCGTCGAGGTCGCCGCGGAGGCGCCCGCGGAGCGCATCCTGATCGAAACGGACGCGCCCTATCTCGCCCCGGTCCCGCTGCGCGGGACAAGAAACGACTCGCGCAATTTGACCCACGTCGCCGCCAGGCTCGCAGAAATACGGGGCACGACGCCGGAGGCGATCATGGAGCTGACGGCGGAAAACGGGAAAAGGCTGTTCCGGATAGCGTAATCATAACCGCCCACCACCGGTGAACCGGTGGTTTGATTGCGATATTATGGTGCGAATACCGTCGTTTTTCCGCGCTTGACAAGCGGAGAGCGGCACAATATAATATAGCGACGATATTCAGTCCGCGCCGGAGTGCGGCGCGTGAAAGGAAGGATACGGCAATATGAAAAAAGAGTACAGAATGAGCGAGGAGCGCCATCAGGAGCTCAAGGACGAACTGAACTATCTCAAGACCGTCCGCGAAAAGGAAGTGGCCGACCTCATCAAGGAAGCGCGCGGCTTCGGCGATCTGAGCGAGAACAGCGAATATGACGAGGCGAAAAACGAGCAGGGCAAGCTCTATTCCCGTATCGCGGAAATCGAGGACATCCTTCTCCACGCGGTCGTCATTGACGACTCTGTCGACCACGGCAACGCCGTGACCATCGGCTGCCGCGTGACCGTGGCGGAGGTCAAGGGCGGCAAGGCGGGCAAGCCGATGCCGGAGTACAAGCTTGTCGGCTCGCAGGAGGTCGACCCGATGAACCGCTGCATCAGCGAGGAATCCCCCTTCGGCAAGGCGCTCATCGGCGCCGCGGAGGGCGACGATATCACCGTCGAGGCTCCCGCCGGCGAAAAGACCTATCGCGTCATCAAGATCGAACGCTGAAAGAGGTAACGATATGTCAGAGGAAAACAACGTCAACACCGCTCCGCAGCAGGATCTCAGCGAAATACTGAAGGTCCGCCGTGAGAAGCTCAAGGCGCTTCAGGACGCGGGACGCGACCCCTTTACCGTGACGCGCTTCGACGTCACGCACCACACGCAGGACATCCGCGACCGTTTTGACGAGCTGGAGGGCCAGAGCGTTCGCATCGCGGGCAGGCTGATGTCCAAGCGCGGGATGGGCAAGGTCAGCTTTTGCGACCTGCAGGACCGCAGCGGCAGACTGCAGCTTTACGCCCGCAAGGACGAGATGGATGAGGCCGCCTATGACGAGTTCAAGAAGTACGACATCGGCGACATCGTCGGCGTCAGCGGCGAGGTGTTCCGCACCCAGCGCGGCGAAATGAGCGTGCGCTGCAAGGAGGTCACCCTGCTCTCAAAGTCTCTTCAGCCGCTGCCCGAGAAGTTCCACGGGCTCACCGACAAGGAGATCCGCTATCGC
>JAFZQQ010000458.1 GCA_017620315.1 Oscillospiraceae bacterium
GCTGTCCGTGCAGAGGCCCTCATACGTCTCCGCGTGGCCGGAGACCATGGGCGCAAACGCGATCCTGTTTCTGAGCGTCATGGTGCCGACCTTTATCGGCTGGAAAACGTGCGGATAAGAATTCTTCACACTCAATTTATTCACCCTGCCTTTTGAATTTGTATTGATATTCGTTTCCGGTTAAGCTGTGATAATTATATTCTCAAATCGGCGCTTTGTCTATATTTCCCGCGCAGCTTTGCAAGGCCGCCTACCGTTTCTTGCCCACAATGCGCGATTTGTAACGCCGAATATTGCTCCTTGACGCGGCGCATCAGCTGTAATATTATTTAGAAACACATAAAACTTTTTATATATTTTCGGAGGCGCAATATGAGACCAGACGGAAAGCGCGTCAAAGGTGAAAACGCAATGTACTGCCTCGTACCGTATTTCCTTACAAAGCGGTACGACGCCATGAATATGATAACGCTGGACATCCCCCTGGAGCCCATGCACAAATATATGATCGAAAAGCGAAAAGAGGGCCGTACAGTCAGCCACCTCGCGATCATCATCTCTTCGTTTATCCGCATCGCGGCGGAGTTCCCCGCCCTCAACCGCTTCGTCGTCGGCAAAAAGGTCTACCAACGGAACGAGCTGTGCGTCTCGATGGTCGTCCTGCGCCCCGGCAGCGATGAGGACACGATGTCGAAGATCTATTTCGAGCCGACGGACAGCATCTTTGAGGTCAACGACAAGATCAACACCTACGTCACCGAAAACCGCAAGGACAACAACAGCAACTCGCTGGACAAAATCATGAGCATCCTGCTCAAAATGCCGGGGCTCATTTCCGTCGCCACCGGCCTCATCCGCCTCGCGGACAGGCTCGGCATCCTGCCGAAGTCCATAATAAACGCAAGTCCCTTCCACGCGAGCCTGCTCGTGTCCAATCTCGGCAGCATCCGCACGAACCATATCTATCACCACCTGTACCAGTTCGGAACGACGAGCCTCGCCATCACGATGGGCAACGCGCGCGAGGCGCACAAGCGCGTCGGCGACACCGTGACGCATATAAAATGCATGCCGCTCGGTCTCGTCATGGACGAGCGCATCTGCTCCGGTCACTACTTTGCCAAGGTGTTCGCCCGCATGAAGGAATACCTCACCGACCCCACGCTGATGGAGACGGGTTACGTCCCGAAGGAGAGCTGAAAAACGCGGGATAAGAAAGCCTGATCACTTGATTCTTATACAAAGGAGCGCTCGCGAATGAAAAAGGATCCCATGTCGTTCTCTCTCGACCTCTTCTCCTGCAAGGGGAAGGTCGTCATGATCACCGGCGCGAATTCGGGTCTCGGCATGATCTACGCAATCGCCCTCGCAAAGGCGGGCGCGGACGTTTTCATCCCTCACCGCAGCGCAAACGTCAGCGAGGTCAGGGACGCTGTCGAAAAGTGCGGTCAGCGCGTAGCTTTTCTGCAGGGCGACCTGACCGACCCCGACTACCGCCAGCGCTGCGTGGACGAATGCATTAAGCAGTTCGGCCGCATCGACGTACTCATAAACAACGCGGGCACTAACTACAACGCTCCCCTGCCGGACTTCCCCGACGAGAAGTGGAAAACCGTCGTGGACGTGCAGCTTGAGGCCGTCCACTATCTGAGCCGCCTCGTTGCGCCCGTCATGATAAAACAGGGCGGCGGCAAGATCATAAACGTCGCCTCTGCGCTCTCCTTCTCCGCCGATCCGAACTCCACGGCTTACACCGTCGCAAAGCACGGCATAATCGGCATGACGCGCTCCTACGCCGCCGAGCTCGGAAAGTACAACATAAGCTGCAACGCCATAGCACCGGGCTTCTTTGAGACGAAGCTGACGAGCGCGGTACGTGAGAAAAATCCCGCGCTCTACGAGAAGGTCTGCGACCGTGCGACCTTCTCCCCCGACGGACGCGGCTGGGGCGACGCCTTCGACCTCATGGGCACGATCGTGTTCCTCTGCAGCCCCGCCTCCGACTACATAAACGGCGAGGTAATCGTCGTCGACGGCGGTTTCAAGGCCACCATGGCGTAAAAGCCGCGGGCATTTGCTTGCGACGGCTTTTGCACACAACATTTACGAATGATGCAAAAAGGGCGCCGGTCGTTAGACCGACGCCCTTTTTGCTGTCAAAATGTATGAAAAAGATTCACGTATATGTCTTGATGATCTCCGCCGCAACTTCCTTGCGGGATATGCAGCGGTCCATCGCCTGCTTTTCTATGTAGCGGTGAGCTTTAGGCTCCTCCATATTCAGTTCGGAGATGAGCAGCCATTTGGCGCGGTTCACGATGCGGATCTCCTCCATCTTTTCCTCAAAGGACAGCGTCTTCTTTTCCAGCTTTCTCAGGCGTTCCCGTGTGCTGGACATCCAGTCCAGCGCGAGCGTGAGAACAGGCTGAGTGAGCGGCTTCGGAAGGGTGAAAACGCCGTGCTCCGCGACCCTGTCGCGCAGCTCGTCGTGCACTTCCGCCCGCGCGAGCAGCAGAACGACCGTTCCGGCGGCGCTTCCGGCGTCGACGGCAAATCTCGCGCCCACGTCGTCCGGCAGAGGGGAATTGATTATGACGAAATCAAAGCTGTGCTCGCTCCACATCCGTTTGGCGGCGCTGATACTCGTCACGACGCGCACGGGACTGTAGTGAGACTCCGGCAGCAGAGACACAAGAGCGGTATTCAGTTTTTCCGCCGCAGATACGACGAGAACGCTGTAGATTCGCTCTTTCAGGCTCATGATCTATCCCTTTCCTGCAGTCTTTCGCGGGGTCACCTTTCGCAGTAGATCGACAGTATTTCAGCCGGTACGTGCGCGCGGATAAAGTCGCTCGCGGCAGCGGCGGCGCACGCCTCGCCAAACGAGGCGGGCAGCTTCTCATATCTGGCAAGCGTCTCCGGAGCGGCCTTGTAGAGGTTTATATCCGCGGGCTCAGGCAGAGGCGCCCCGCTCCCTATCCCCTGAAGCCCGGCCCAGATCATAAGCGCAAAGGCCAGATACGGATTCGCGCACGGATCGGGAGAGCGCAGCTCCGCCCGGCGGAATTCGCCGACGGCGGCCGGGATACGGATGAGCTGCGACCGGTTTTCGGCTGACCAGGAAACGTATCCGGGCGCCTTGTTCTTTCCGAGCCGACTGTAGGAAGCCTCGGTCGGGTTCAGAAAAGCCGTCATCGCTCTGACGTTTCCGAGTATGCCGGCGATCATTCCGCGGAATACGCCGGGGTCCTCAAGGGGCTTTACGGACATGTTGATATGGAAGCCGTTTCCGGGCGCGTATTCGATCGGCTTGGGCGAAAAGTCCGCGAAGAGACCGTTCCGGTAGGCAACGGTCTTTACTACGCGCTGGAACATCATGACTTGGTCGGCGGCGGTAAGCGCGTCGGAATAGCGGAAATCTATCTCGTTCTGGCCGGGGCCCTCCTCATGATGGGAACTCTCCGGCCGGATGCCCATCTGTTCCAGCGTGAGGCAGATCTCGCGGCGGACGTTCTCGCCGTGATCCTCCGGTGCGATGTCCATATAGCCCGCCTCGTCGCAGGGTGTCATCGTTGGCTTGCCGTCCTCGCCGAGGCAGAAGAGATAAAACTCCTGCTCCGCGCCGAAGGTAAACTCAAACCCGGCGTCTCCGGCGTCCGCGACGGCCTTCTTGAGAAGGCTTCGCGTGTCGCATTCGAAGGGCGTGCCGTCCGGCCAGGTGATGCTTGAAAACATCTGCACGAC
>JAFZQQ010000459.1 GCA_017620315.1 Oscillospiraceae bacterium
ACGCTGGTGGCGCTGTGTCGGTCTACCCCCATGCCTGTCGTTGCGTTTCCCTGGGGGTCGCAGTCGACGAGAAGGACCTTTTTCCCGCGCTTGACCAGGCTGGCACACAGATTGATCGCCGTGGTCGTTTTACCGACGCCGCCCTTTTGGTTCGCTACGGCAACAATCTTTCCCATACCGGTCCCTCCGTCTCGATCATACTGACAGCATTATATCACCATATTACTGTTTTGCAATGTTTCATGTGAAACTTTTTGACTTCACCGCCGCGACGACCCGCTCATAACACGAAATCCGGCTTGCGATTGTTTCACGTGAAACTTTTTGACAGCGGGGCGTTTTTTGACTGCGCGGATTTGCTTGACGGTTTCACGTGAAACATCTATACTGAGTGCAGAACGGACAAAGGAGAATACTATGCGCTGGATGGAACTCTCTTTATCCGCACCGGGCGACGAACTCGACGCGCTGTGCGCACAGCTTGCGGATCTCGGCGTGGACGGCGTCTCGATCGAGAACGAGGCGGATTTCAAGGATTTTCTTGAAAAAAACAGGCAATACTGGGATTACGTGGACGACACGCTGCGGGAGCGCTTCGCCGGGGTGAGTCGGGTAAAATTCTATCTTTCTGATGACCCCGGCGGACGCGCGCAGCTCGCGGAGATCGAAAAAGCGCTCGGGAGAAAGCCGCAATGTACGTTTTTGCAGGACGAGGACTGGGAAAACGGATGGAAAAGCTATTACGAGCCGCTGCCTGTCGGGGAAAAGCTTCTTATCGTGCCTGCATGGATGGAGGCGGAGCCGGCAGGGCGCACGGAACTCCGCCTGGATCCGGGCATCGCCTTCGGAACAGGCAGCCATCCCACGACACGGATGTGCCTGCAGGCGCTGGAGGCGTATGCAGGGCCCGGGAAAACCGTGCTGGATCTCGGCTGCGGCAGCGGGATTCTGAGCATTGCGGCGCTGCTGCTTGGCTGCGATGGCGCAACCGCCTGTGACATTGACCCGAAATCCCCGGATGCCGCCCGCCGCAACGCGGCGCTCAACGGCGTCGCGGAGGAGCAATACCGCCTGTGCGTCGGAGACGTGCTCAGTGATGAGGGGATGCGGCGTTATCTGGGCGGAGGCTTCGACATCGTCTTGGCCAACATCGTGGCGGACGTGATTCTGTCCCTTTCTTCCTTCGTTCGCCGTTTTATGGCGCGGAATGCGGTCCTGATTTGTTCCGGAATCATCGACGACCGCGCCGCAGAAGTCGAAAACGCACTGAAAAGGAACGGATTTACAGTGCTCCGGCACCTCCACGAGGAGGAATGGCACGCCTTTGTGTGTCAATGATGCGCAACGCCCGCGGGGATGCGATCAGGAGAGAAACATATCGACGTCCTCGACCGTCAAGCCGTCGTGCAGGGCAAGATTCAAGCCATATCCGATGAGTTTCGCCGCGTCACGGACGTTTTTGTCGATATCGCGCGGGGTGACGATCATCGCGCCTGCCTCGCCGAAGTCGGCGGCACGGATGTCCGCGCCGGCACTTGCCGCAAGGTCCAGCGTGAGCGTCGCGGCGTCGACGACCGTCGGGACGCCGACGGCGATGACCGGCAGGCCGAGCGTTTCACAGTTGAGCGCCTGACGGGCGTTGCCGACGCCGGAGCCCGGGATGATCCCGGTGTCTGAGAGCTGCACCGTGCGGCACAAACGCTGCGGCTCACGGGAGGCGAGGGCGTCCACGGCGATGACGGCGGAGGGACGGAACCGCTCGACGATTGCACGGATCAGATCACTGCTTTCGATGCCCGTCGTACCGAGAACGCCGCTACACACTGCGCAAACCGGGCGAAACGCCGCGAAAGCCTCCGGCATGCGGTCTGTCAAGTGGCGCGTCACCATAACGTAATCCACGCTTGCAGGGCCGATCGCATCCGGTGTGATACCGCGGTTTCCAAGGCCCGCAACCAGGCAGGTTTCGTCCTTTTTCAGCGGCAGCAGGGCGCGCAGTTCGGCAGCCAACAGCTGCGCCGCTTCGGAAAATGCGTTTTCCTCGCGGCGGAGATAGGCGTCAAGCTCCAGCGTGACATACGTACCGATCGGTTTGCCCAGCGCTGCCGCGCCGCGCCGGTCCCGGACCTCCACCGTGGCGACGGAGAAGCTGCCGCAGCGCCGCCGGATGGCGCGAACGCCCGCGGGAAGCGCATCCGACGCTCGGATGACGTCTGCCTCCATGGCCAGATCGGTACGGATTCTACTATTCATTGGGGTCTCCTCCTGCATACAATCAATATATAGTAGATAGTATCTCCAATAGAAAAAAAGCTATACATTTTAGAAAAAAAGCTTGCATTTTCAACGGCTTGCTGTTACAATAAACTTCCGTGAGTCTATATGTGCCATGCCGTATCATAGTGCATTGACCGCTGATACTTTATAGGAGGAGGTGGCGAAGAAACCATGCCCAACATCAAGTCTTCTGCAAAGAGAGACCAGCTTGCCAAGGCCCGCAATGCCAAGAACAAGGCAGCGAAGTCCGCTCTGAAAACCGCAGTCAAGAAATTCGACGCAGCCGTTGCCGAGGGCAACAAGGAAGCAGCCGTCAGTACCTACAAAGTTGCTGTCAAGGCCGTTGACAAGGCAGCTGTGAAGAACCTGATCCACAAGAACAACGCTGCGAACAAGAAGTCCAAGATGACGCTCAAGCTCAACGAGATGGAGTAAACAGCGCAGAATATAAAAAACCGCTTTGCTGCCCCAACCAGCAAAGCGGTTTTTTGTGTTTTTGATTGTCGGGATCCATTGCTGCGCCGCGGCGGGATCACTCGATCGGAAGCCACGCCTCAAAATAGCCGGTGAGGTGATCGCCCTCCTGCACACTCGCGAGGAGCACGCCGCAGACCGGACCAAAGATGCGGATATCCCGCTCCGCAGCGTAATCCAGCGCATATTGCAGCAGACTCGGCGCAATGCCGCCGCGCCCGCCGGTGTTTTTGAATATGGTGTGGATGCTTTTTCTGGACGGGACGACCGCCATGGGCGGCTTGATCTGAAAATCCAGCGCTTCGGCGTAATCGCGGGTAAGGGAGAAGCCCCAGCGGTAGCTGTCCTCCGTGCCGGGGAGGTCCGCGTCGGCATACATCTCGAAGTAGCGCTGGTTGAAGGGGAGCGCCTTCAGCCACTGCCGGGCGAGATCCCGCAGACCGCCGTCTGTGTCGTAGGCGTCGCCCACACGATTGATAAAGCGGATGAATTCCGGCGACTCGGCGATCTCACAGCGGTAGAGCAGGTCGTCAATGCGGCGCAGATCCTGGCGGTGTGCCGCGCTGCGCTGCAGGAGCAGGTTGCACCTGGCGATGGTACGGCGCAGCTCGTCCTCCCGCGTCAGGAGCATGGCGTCCAGCGCCTGCACCGACGGGATCCGGACGATGTCCGCGATCTGGTCCAGGGAGAAGCCGAAGTTTTTGAACCAGAGGCAGTCCATCAGGAAGTTGATGTCCCAGAAATCGTAGTACCGGTACCCGTTTGCGGCGTCCTTTTCCGGAAAAACGACGCCCTTTTTCTCATAGTATCGCAGCAGATCGGGGGAGATGCCCAGGATCCGTGCAGCTTCACCGATCTTAAACTTCGTTTTCACGGGAACATCCCTCCGTTCAGGTTCCATCTCACTTTTATTATAATAAAAAACAGGGAATTTGCAAGGTTTTTCCTTGACCTTGGAACAATTCTAAGGTTTATGATATAAAAAGCGAAAGAATGCAACGGACAAATACGAATTACAGGAGGAAAACACTATGGCATACATGCCTCTTCACAAGGTCAAGCTCTATCTGGAAACCGAAAAGATGCCCAAGATCTGGGACCTGAGCCAGCCCTGTGGTTGGGATACCCCGCTGTGGCAGTTCCCCGGCGCCCGCAGCGACCTGAACTTCCCCC
>JAFZQQ010000460.1 GCA_017620315.1 Oscillospiraceae bacterium
CAGATCGTGAACACCCTCGACCCGAGGCTGGTCGGCGTCTATCTGGAACGCGGGTATGCCGCGCAGAGCTACGCGGACGTCAAAAAGGTGCTTCAGGGCGTCCGGGACAATACGCCCTATCTGGAATACGTCTATGTGTACAAGATCTGCGAGGACGGCTGCCATGTGGTATTCGACATTGTACCAGAGGGGGAGGAGACATTCGAGCCCGGTGCGGTCATCCCCTTTGACGAGGCCTTTGAACCGTATCTTGCGGCGCTGCTTGCGGGTAAGCCGATCGCCCCGGTCGAAAGCGACGACTCCTTCGGCTGGCTGCTCACGGTATATCAGCCGATCTATGACGCCAACGGAGTCTGCGTTGCTTACGCGGGCGCCGACGCGTCCATGGAGAGCCTGCGCGATTATGTCCGCGATTTTCTGCTGCGCGTCGTTTTGATCGCCTCCGGATTCCTTGTCTTTTCGCTGGCGGTCGGAATGTGGATGGCCGAAAACTATCACCGGATCATCAACCGCCAGTACGAGCAGATCAAGGAATCCAAGGAGGAGGCGGAGTTTGCAAATCAGGCAAAGTCCCATTTCCTCGCCAATATGTCGCACGAGATCCGCACACCCATCAACGCAGTGCTCGGCATGAATGAAATGGTGCTGCGCGAAAGCGACAATGAGGATATCCTCACGTATGCCGAAAACATCAAGACGGCAGGAAACACATTGCTCAGCCTCATCAACGATATCCTTGATTTCTCGAAGATCGAGGCGGGCAAGATGGAGATCATCCCCGTCGATTACGACCTTTCCTCCGTCATCAACGACCTGGTCAATATGATCCAGACGAGGGCGGACAACAAGGGCCTCGTGCTGAAGCTCGATTTTGACGAGACCATGCCCAAGCTGCTCCAAGGGGACGAGGTACGCATTAAGCAGATCATCACGAATATCCTGACCAACGCGGTAAAGTACACGGAGAAGGGCAGCGTGACCTTCCGCATGGGCTGCGAACGGATCCCGGACGAGCCCGAAAACGTCCTTCTGGACGTCTCTGTCAGAGACACGGGCATCGGCATCAAGCCCGAGGATATCAAAAAGCTGTTCTCCGAGTTTGAGCGCGTCGAGGAAAAACGCAACCGCAACATCGAAGGCACGGGGCTGGGCATGAATATCACCAAGAGTCTTCTGGAAATGATGGACAGCCGACTGGATGTGGAGAGCGTCTATGGCGAGGGCTCGACATTTTCGTTCAAACTCAGACAGAAGGTCGTGAAGTGGGAGCCGCTCGGCGATTACGAAACCGCCTACCGGGCTTCGCTTTCAAGCCGGAAAAAGTATCGGGAGACGTTCACCGCGCCCGACGCGCTGGTATTGGTGGTCGACGATACGCCGATGAACCTTGCGGTGTTCAAAAGCCTATTAAAGCGTACCGACGTAAAGATCGACACGGCGGCGAGCGGCAACGAAGGCATAAGGCTTGCACAGGGCAGGAAATATGATATCATATTTCTTGACCACATGATGCCGGAGAAGGACGGCGTCGAAACGCTGCACGAGCTGCGCGCGCAGACGGAAAATCCAAATCTGGAAACGCCCGCGGTCTGCCTGACCGCGAACGCGATCTCCGGCGCGCGCGAGCAGTACCTCGCGGCGGGCTTCGACGACTATCTCACCAAGCCCATCGATGCGGATAAGCTGGAAGAGCTGCTGATGCGGTATATTCCGAAGGAAAAGCTGCGCGAACCGGGCGGCGAAGAAGAACACGCCGAGCAGCCCTCCTCCGGCCTGCCGGACTGGCTGCGCGGGATCGACGGGCTTGACGCAGAGCAGGGGCTTTCGCACTGCGGCTCGGAGGAAACCTATCTTGAGACGCTGGCGATCTACGCAAGAAACGCCCCGGCTTCGGCGGATGAGATCGAGAGCCTGTGGCTCGCGGGCGACCTTGCCAATACCACGGTCAAGGTCCACGCGATCAAGAGCATGTCACGCGTCATCGGCGCGGAGGGCATCGGCGCCTTGGCGGAGAAGCTGGAGCTTGCGGGCAAGGCCGGCGACGCGGGCGCTGTCGGCGCGGAGCTGGGCGATCTGCTCGGACGCATTCGGACATTGTACGCCGCGCTCGCGCCGCTGTGCTGCGCCGACGAAGCGGCGGAGGACGAAGCGCTGCCGCTGATCTCCGACAACGAGCTGAGCGAGGCGTATGAGGAGCTGCGCGCCTTCGCGGAGGACATGGACGCGCAAAGCGCGAAGTATGTCTTCGATTTCCTTGCGGGCCACCGCCTCCCGCCCGGGGAACGGGAGCGCGTGGACAAGGTCAAACGCGCGGTTGCAAGCTTTGATTGGGATGAAGTCAATGAATTGCTGAAATAGGAGGATGCGGATCATGGCAGGAAAGGTGCTGCTGATCAACCACGGAAATGCGCTGATGGCAAACACGCTGACGAATCTGTTGAAGGAATCGGAGATCGAAACCGTTCGTATCGAGCCTGAGATGGGCAGGATCGCGGAAGAAGCGGGCAAGGCGGATGCGGTCATGGTCTTTGCCGGCGATTTCATTTACGAAGCCCCGGAGCTGCTGGTCTATCTCAAGGACAACTGCTTTAGCGAGGACAAGCCGCTTTGTGTCATGGGCAGCGAAAAGGAGATCGACGAGATCGAGGGGATCATCCCCAAAAGCATGGTCGCGCACGAGTTCAAAAGGCCCGTTGACGTCAAGAGCATCTCAGCAACCCTCCATGCGCTTGTGCGCTCCGGAGAAACGCGCAGGCAGGAAAAGCATATTATGCTTGTGGATGACGACACGCTGTTCCTGCAGGCGATGCAGAGCTGGCTGGGAACCAAATACAAGATCACCGCCACAAAGTCAGGCATGCAGGCGATCACCTACATCGCCGTAAACCGGCCCGACCTCATTCTGCTGGACTACGATATGCCCATTACGCCCGGCCCGCAGGTGCTGGAAATGATTCGAAGCGAACCAAACTCTGCGTCGATACCGGTGATCTTTCTCACCGGGCGAAACGACCGCGAGAGTGTCGAGCGCGTTATGCAGCTCCGCCCGGACGGTTATCTGCTCAAATCCATGACCCGAGAGGCGATCCTCGCTTCGGTGGACAGGTTCTTTGAAACGAGGAAGTGGGAGAATCTGTACAGCTGAGGCGTCCGCTCGGAGCTTTACCGAAGATATGAAAACGGGAAGGTGTTGCGATTATGCTGCAAAGGACTTTTGAGATCTCAACAAGGGAGGAGGCCGCCCGTGTGGCGGAGACGCTCAGGGGGATCCCGGAGGCAGTTTCCGCGCGGGAGGCGCTGCTTCAGGTCTTCGCGTTCAGCTTCACCTATGAAGAAACGGCCGAGATGATCGAGCCCATCCGCGAGGCTTTTCCAAATCTGAAGGTTACGGGACTCTCGGTCTATACCGCAAACCCGCCGGAGATCGTCCGCGACGAGTTCATATTCGACAACACTCCGATGCTGCGCATGAGCATCCTCTTTTTCGAGCGCTCGACCGTGCGCGTCCTCAGCTATGAGCTGGACGCGGCGGACCCCTCCTCGGTGCTTGAGAGGATCCGCCGCGAGCTGGCCGCGACGCCGCGGCTCAAGGGCGTCCGCGTAACGATATCCGGCTTTTTCCTGCATGTTTCAGGTCTGCTCGAAAAGCTGACCGAGGGCTTTGAGGACATACCGTTTTTCGGCACGATGGCCGACGTAAACTTTGTTACGGGGGCTAAATCCGAGCCCTTTGTCTTTGATTCCGAGCGTGAATACAGACATGGGGTGATCTTCCAGCTCTTCACGGGCGAAGAGCTGCATGTCGACGCGCAGTATATCTTCGGCTGGAAGCCCATCGGCAAGTCCATGGCCATCACCGAGTCGAAAAATGAGCTCACGATGGGCGACACCGCTGTCGCGACGATAGACGGCGCAGCGCCGGAGGAGATCTACCGCAAGTACCTCGGCGTCCGCTTCGACCGTTTCCTGTCCCTCAACTGCTGCGAATTCCCGCTTGTCGTCGAAAGGGACGGGCTGCTTCTCGGCAGGACGCCCTTCACCTTCAACGAAAACGGCGAGGTCATTTTCATCGGCTCGATCCGTCCGAACGAA
>JAFZQQ010000461.1 GCA_017620315.1 Oscillospiraceae bacterium
GTTGCGGTTCACGACCTTCACCAGCCTCCCCGCGGGGTCGTCGGTCACGGAGGAACCGTTTATCACGAACACGAACACCAGCACCATCGCCGAGAGCAGCAGTATCATCAGCGTGAACCACGCCGTAAGCCGCATTTTCGCGGACAGGTTGATCTTTGCCATCTCTCAGTCCTCTCTGAGCACCCATCCGGTGCCCCAGACGGTATGTATGAGCTTCTTGCCGAAGCCCGTGTCCATCTTCTTGCGAAGATAGCCGATGTACACATCCACGACGTTGGTGCCGCCCTCGTAGTCGTAGTTCCAAAGGTTGTTCTCTATCATCTCGCGGGAGAGGACGACGCCGCGGTTTCGCAGCATATACTCAAGAAGCGAGAATTCCTTGGAGGTCAGGTCGATGGCCTTTCCCGCCCGCGTGACCGTCTTTGCCGAGGCGTCGAGCGTCAGGTCGTCCATCGAGTAAACGTTTGAGCGGTTCTGGGTATACTTTCGCGTCATAGCGCGGATCACCGCGAGCAGCTCGTCGAAATTGAAGGGCTTGACGAGATAGTAGTCCCCGCCGCTCTCCAGCCCCGCGACCTTGTCCGCAACGCTGTCGCGCGAGGTGAGGAACAGCACCGGCGTCGCGTCGCCGCGAGAGCGCAGCGTGCGCACCAGCGTCAACCCGTCCATCTTCGGCATCATGATGTCCAACACGATCACGTCGTAGGACGCGCAGGCCATATATTCCAGCGCCTCGACCCCGTTATAGCATTTGTCCACGCTGTAGCCCTCGTCCTCGATCGCCTCGGCGATGATGGCGTTGAGGTGCTTTTCGTCCTCCACGACCAGTATCCTCACGGTGCATCCCCCCTCTGCGCGGAAGCTTATCAAAAATCTCTAAGAATAATATGAATATACCACCCCTTAATGCGCTTGACAATCTTAAAATTGCGTACTAATATGTTCTCAGCTCAAAGACAACGAGCGCAAAATATGTTTTTGTATGGAGGACATTATGGCGCGTATGATGGACGCAATCGTAAAGCCGACTGCCGGTCCCGGTCTGGAGCTCCGGCAGGTGCCGGTCCCCGTCCCCGGCCCCGGCGAGGTACTGATCAAGATCCACAAGACCGCGATCTGCGGCACGGACGTTCACATCTATGACTGGAACGAGTGGTCTGCGCAGCATGTGAAGCCGCCCATGGTCATCGGGCATGAGTACGTCGGCGAGATCGCCGAGCTCGGCGCGGGCGTGACCGGACTTACCATCGGCCAGCGCGTTTCCGGTGAGGGCCACATCACCTGCGGACACTGCCGCAACTGCCACACGGGCAACATCCAGTGGTGCAAGAACACCAACAGCGTCGGCGTGGACCGCGACGGCGCGTTCGCGGAGTACGTCTGCATCCCCGCGACCAATGTTATCATCATCGATCCATCGCTCGACGAGGACATCGTCGCCATGTTTGACGCCGTGGGCAACGCCACGCACACCGCGCTGATGTTCAACCTCGTCGGAGAGGACGTGCTCATCACCGGCGCCGGCCCCGTCGGCATCCTTGCCGTCGCCATCGCGAAGTACGCCGGCGCGCGCCGCGTCATCGTCACCGACCTCAACGACTATCGGCTCGGCCTCGCGAGGAAGATGGGCGCGGACGCCGCGATCAACACCCTGAACGAGGATATCCACGAGGCGATGAGCAAGCAGGGGCTCACCGAGGGCTTCGACGTCGGCTTCGAGATGTCGGGCAGCGGCGCGGCGCTCAACCAGATGATCTCCGTCATGCGCAACGGCGGCAAGATCAGCCTGCTCGGGCTTGGCAACGCCCCCATCCAGCTCAACATGAACGACGTCATCGGCAAGGGCCTGTGCCTGCAGGGCATCTACGGCAGAAAGATGGACAACTGGCACCAGATGAGCTACATGGTGCAGGGCGGTCTCGACCTCTCTCCCGCGATCACGCACCGCTTCCACTACACCGAGTTTGAAAAGGGCTTTGAGGCGATGCACAGCGGCAAGTCCGGCAAGGTCATTCTCGACTGGACAAAGAAATAAAGGAAACTCCTCAGTCAGCCGCTTTGCGGCTGCCAGCTCCCCTTTCAGGGGAGCCAAAAATGAAAAAAGGATGGATATTATGAAGTCTGCATACGAAAGCTTTGCCGCCGAGCTTGCGGCTATCCGCGAGGCGGGTACCTATAAGGACGAGCGCATCATCACCACGCCCCAGCGCTCCCGCATCGACACCACGCAGGCCAAGCGCGTGGTCAATATGTGCGCGAACAACTATCTCGGGCTTTCCGACAATGAGCGCCTGATCAAGGCGGCGAAGGAGAGCTATGACAAGTGGGGCTTTGGCCTTTCCTCCGTCCGTTTCATCTGCGGCACGCAGGAGATCCACAAGCAGCTCGAGCGCAAGATCGCCGATTTCGTCGGCATGGAGGATGCGATCCTCTACTCCTCCTGCTTCGACGCGAACGGCGGCCTCTTCGAGACCCTGCTCGGCGCGGACGACGCGATCATCTCCGACGAGCTGAACCACGCCTCCATCATCGACGGCGTCCGCCTGTGCAAGGCGCACCGCTATCGCTATAAGAACAGCGACATGAACGACCTGCGCGCCCAGCTTGAGGACGCGCGCAAGGCGGGCTGCAAGAAGATCATGATCGCCACCGACGGCGTTTTCTCCATGGACGGTTACATCGCCAACCTCAAGGGCATCTGCGACCTCGCCGACGAGTTCGACGCGCTCGTGATGGTCGACGACAGCCACGCCGTCGGCTTTATGGGCGAGCACGGCCGCGGCACGCCCGAGTTCTGCGGCGTGATGGGCAGGGTCGACGTCCTGACCGGCACCTTCGGCAAGGCGATGGGCGGCGCCTCCGGCGGCTACACCGCCGCAAAGCGCGAGATCGTCGACCTGCTGCGCCAGCGCAGCCGCCCGTACCTGTTCTCCAACTCCCTCGCTCCGGCGATCTGCGCGGCGACCATCGCGACCATCGATATGCTCAATGAGTCCACCGCCCTGCGCGACAAGGTGCACGAGAACGCGCGCTACTTCCGCGCCGAGATGGAGAAGCTCGGCTTCGACCTGCTCCCCGGCGAGCACCCGATCGTCCCGGTCATGCTCTACGACCCGAAGGTCGCCAACGAGTTCGCCCGCCGTATGCTCGACAAGGGCGTCTACGTCGTCGGCTTCTGCTATCCCGTCGTTCCCAAGGGCCGCGACCGCGTCCGCACCCAGATCTCCGCGGGCCACACGAAGGAAGACCTCGATTTCGCTGTCAAGTGCTTCGGCGAGGTCAAAAAGGAAATGGGTATCTGAGCCAAACGTTATGTAAACCGAACGCCTCCGAAGACGTTGCTGCCTTCGGAGGCGTTTACTGTATATAAATCATATATCGATATCCATCGCGATCTGAAACTCGTATTCGGGAAACGCCTTTTTTACGTCGTCACAGATGGCGTTGAAGGTCTCCTCGCGGTTTTCGAGGGCGTAATCGAGCACGGCGTCGAAGCCGGCGCGTTTTCGTTCCTCATCCACGAAAAAGCCGTGCAGCTGCAAAAGCCCCTCGTGCTTGCGGACGACCTCGTAAATGCGGTCGCGCATGTCGTCGGAGTTGCGGTCATTGGAATAGATGCCGATGCCGGTGAGCAGGACGTTGTGCTTTTTCAGCACGGTCTCGGAAATGCGGCGCTCCATGCGGTCGATCTGCGTGGCGGTCATCGTGTCCGCTACCTCGACGTGGACCGAGCCGACCAGCCGTTCGGGGCCGTAGCTGTGCAGGATCAGGTCGTATGCGCCCTGCGCGTCGGGATCGTCGCAGATGGTGCGGCGGATCTGTCGCGTCAGCTCGACGTCCATGCGTTTGCCCAGCACCTCGTCCATGCCGTCGCGCAGAAGCTCGACGCCGGCACGGATGATGAACACGGAAAGCGCGACGCTGACCCAGGCCTCTATATTGATCCCGCTGAAAAGGAAGAGCAGCGCAGACGCCAGCACCGCCGCCGAAAGCAGCGCGTCAAGCTTTGCGTCCGCTCCGGAGGCTTGCAGCGAGGTGGAATTGACGCGCTCTCCGATGCGAGCGATATACCGCCCGAGCAGAAGCTTCACCGCGACGGAGCCGCCGATAAAGATGAGCGATGCTGTGGAGTAGGCGGGCGCCTCGGGCTTGAGGATGCCCTTCACAGACTCAACAAAAGCAGTGACGCCGGCGTAGAGCACGAGAGCCGCGACGATGAGCCCGGTGAGGTATTCGATGCGCCCATAACCGAGCGGGTGCTTTTTATCCGGCTTTTTGGCGGCGAGCTTCGTGCCGATAACGGTGAGGATGGACGAGAGCGCGTCGCTCAGGTTGTTGACGGCGTCGAGCACCATCGTCATCGAATGGACCGCAAGCCCGATCAGGACCTTGGCAAGGGCGAGCAGGGCGTTCACCGTGATGCCGACCGCGCCCGCGCGGACGATCTCGGCGTCCCGCGTGCGGCTTGTTGGTTGAGACATGGCAAAGACCTCCTTTTGAGTGAAAGCATACCACGCGCAGAGAAAAAAGTAAAGCGCCGCAGTTTTCAAACTGCGGCGTTTACTTATAAAATCATGGTTTACTTCTTGCCGGCCTTCTTGACGTAGCTGACGTGCAGAAGCTTGTGGGCCTTCTTTTCGCCTAACTTTTCCAGAAGCTCCGTCGCGATGGGGTTGCGCTCGGCGCGCTTGAAGGGGGCGGAGTGGTCGACCGCCGCAAGACCCTCGCCGCGTGCAAGCTTGGTCTGGTGGAAGCCCTGGGGCTGTCCCGCGCCGCCGACGCAGCCGCCCTGGCAGGTCATGACCTCGATGAGGTGATAGAACTTGGTGCCCTCGTCGATCTCCTTGAGCAGCTTGCGCGCGTTGACAAGGCCGTTGACGATGGCAAGGCGTATCTCCTGATCGCCCAAGTGCAGCGTCGCCTCCTTGATCGGAGCGTCGCCGCGCAGACCCATGAACTCGATCTCGCGCAGAGCGTTCTTGCTCTTGTCGGGCACGCAGTGGCGCACGACCGCCTCGGCGACGCCGCCGGTGGTGCCGTAGATCGCCGCCGCGCCGGAGCCCATGCCGAACGGAAGGTCGGGGGACTCGAGCTCGACCTCGTCGAGCTGGATGCCGGTCTCGCGGATCATGTCGATGATCTCACGGGTGGTGAGCACGAGGTCGACGTCGGGCATGCCGTCGTGCTGGAACTCGTCGCGCGCGGCCTCCATCTTCTTGGCGGTGCAGGGCATGATGGCAATGTGGTAGGTCCTGCGGCCGTCCTCGGCGTCCTTCGCGGCGTACTTGTCGCGCAGCACCGCGGCGAACATCTGCATCGGGGACTTGCAGGTGGAGATGTTTTTGAGGTAGTCGGGGTTCTCGAACTCCAGATACTTGACCCACGCGGGGCAGCAGGAGGTGAACATCGGGAACGGGCCGCCCTTGGCGAGGCGCTCCTTGAATTCCTCCGCCTCGGAGATGGTGGTGAGGTCGGCGCCGAAGGTGGTGTCATAGACCTCGTCCACGCCCATCAGCTTGAGCGCGGTGACGAGCTTGTCGAGCACGTTCTGACCCACGGGGATGCCGAACGCCTCGCCGACGGCGACGCGGACCGCGGGCGCGATCTGGATGACGACGCGCTTCTTGGGGTCGTGGATGGCGGCCCAGGCCTTGCCGATCTCGTCCTTGACGGTGATGGCGCCGGTGGGGCACACCGCGGCGCACTGGCCGCAGCTGACGCACTTGGTCTCGCTGAGCTTGCGGTCGAACGCGGGCGCAATCTGCATACGGGAGCCGCGGCTGACGAAGTCGATGATGTTCATGCCCTGCATCTCCTCGCAGACGCGCACGCAGTCGCCGCAGAGGATGCACTTGTTCGGGTCGCGGAAGATCGCCGGGCTGGACTCGTCGTACTCCGCGCGGTCGCGCGTGTCCTTAAAGCGGACGCGGTGGACGCCGAACTGCTGAGCCAGCTCCTGCAGACGGCAGTTGCCGCTCTTGGCGCAGGTGGTGCAGTTGCAGTCGTGAGAGGCGAGCATCAGTTCGAGGATCATGCGGCGGTGCTTCAGAAGACGCATGCTGTTGGTCTTGATCTTCATGCCGTCGCGCGGCTCGAGAGAGCAGGCGGCGTCGATCTTGCCGCGCTCGTCCTCGACGATGCACATACGGCAGGCGCCGTAGGTGGAAAGGTCGGAGTGATAGCAGAAGGTGGGCATCTCGATGCCTGCCTTGCGGATAACGGACAGAACGTTTTTCTCGCCGTCAAAGGCGACGCGCTGACCGTCGACGATCATAAATCCCTTTGCCATTGCGCTCACTCCTCCCTGATGGCGCCGAACGGGCAGTTAGCCTTGCAGGCGCCGCACTTGATGCATTTGTCGATGTCGATGGTGTGAGGCTTGCGGGTCTCGCCGGTGATAGCCTCAACCGGGCAGTTCTTGCGGCACTTGCCGCAGCCCTTGCACTTGTCGGCGTCGATGACCATGCCCTTCTTTTTGCCGTTGCAGTGCGGGCAGTTCTTGTCGACGACGTGAGCAAGATATTCGTTGCGGAAATACTTGAGCGTGCTGATGACCGGGTTGCAGGCAGCCTGGCCGAGACCGCACAGCGCAGCCTCCTTGATGGTGGAGGCGAGGGATTCGAGCAGGTCGAGGTCTTCGAGCGTGCCCTCGTTGTTCACGATGCGGGTGAGTATCTCAAGCATGCGCTTCGTGCCCTCGCGGCAGGGAACGCACTTGCCGCAGGATTCGTTCTGCGTGAAGCTCATGAAGAAGCGCGCTGTCTCGACCATGCAGGTGTCCTCGTCCATGACGACCAGACCGCCGGAGCCGATGATCGCGCCGACGCTCTTGAGAGAGTCGAAGTCGAGCGGGAGGTCGAGATGCTCCTCGGTGAGGCAGCCGCCAGCGGGGCCGCCGATCTGAACGGCCTTGAACTTCTTGCCGTCCTTGATGCCGCCGCCGATGTCGAAGATGATCTCGCGCAGCGTCGAGCCCATCGGGACCTCGATGAGACCGGTGTTGACGACGTTGCCGGTCAGGGCGAACGCCTTGGTGCCGCTGGACTTCTCGGTGCCGAAGGAACGGAACCACTTCGCGCCGTTGCGGATGATGAGCGGCACGTTGGCGTAGGTCTCAACGTTGTTGAGCACCGTCGGCTGCGCCCAGAGGCCGTGCTCCACGGTGGGCGGGGGCTTGACGCGCGGCTTGCCGCGCTTGCCCTCGATGGAGGCGGTCAGCGCGCGGCCCTCGCCGCAGACGAAGGCGCCGGCGCCGCGGTTGATGTGCAGATGGAAGCTGAAATCGGTGCCCATGATGTGGTCGCCGAGAATGCCGGTCTCCTCCGCCTTGGCGATGGCGGTGCGCAGACGGTCGACCGCCAGGGGGTACTCGGCGCGGACGTAGATATAGCCCTCGTCGCTGCCGGCGGCGAGCGCCGCGATCAGCATGCCTTCGATGATGGAGTGGGGGTTGCCCTCCATGATGGAACGGTCCATGAACGCGCCGGGGTCGCCCTCGTCGCCGTTGCAGACCACGTACTTCTTGCCCTCGGGCTGCCTGCGGACGCTGTCCCACTTGCGCCCCGCGGGGAAGCCCGCGCCGCCGCGCCCGCGCAGGCCGGATTTCTTCATCTCCTCGATGACCGCGGACTGATCCCCCTGCTCCAGGATCCGGGCGAAGGCCAAATATCCGTCCTTGGCCACGTAGCTGTTGATGCAGTTCACGTCGATCA
>JAFZQQ010000462.1 GCA_017620315.1 Oscillospiraceae bacterium
GCTGGTTCAAAAGCACCGAAACGTAGGTGGACGGGGTCTCGCGGCTGAGCACCTTGAGCGTGGGGAAGCCCATCATCACCGCGGTCATCTCGTTTTCGTCCACCAGCACGACCTTTTTGGAGAACTCCTTGTCGTTGCCGATGCGCCTGTCGCCGCGGAAGAGGTTGTCGAGCAGCTTGGCGACGTCGTCGATGACGAGGTCCTGCTCGGTGTGGCAGATGCGCAGATACTCCCCGCGCAGCCCCTGCGTGTGGCGGTCGACCATCATCGGAACGGCGAGGTAATTCGCCATCCAGCGATAGCGGAACATCGCCTTCACGTTGCGGGGCTTCATCACAAACTTGCCAAGCGTCGCCATGATGACGAGCCAGCGGGAATAATCGTACAGCGTGTCGGCAACGCCGCGCCACTCGCGGCGCTTGCGGACCTTGCCGCCGTCGATGTAAAAATCGCCGAAGCGGTCGGCTCCGATCTCCTTAGCCATTCGCGACGCCCTCCTTCTGGATATTTTTGATCTCTATGCTCTCGACAAACGCCTGCACGCGCGTGCGCATCTGCCCCGACGTCGAGATGGAGTAGGGGCGGTCGACCGCGAGCACGGGATAGCCGAATTCCTCGCGCAGGATGTGCGAGCCGAGCATTTTTTCATACGCCCACGGGTCGCAGAACTTCATCTGCTCGTAGATGATGCCCTGAGCTCCGTACTCCTTAGCCATCTTGTCGACGTATTCGCGCCGCCCGATCATCTTCGGCATATCCATGTAGCGCGGGCACTGGCCGCGTTTCATGTACTGCCTGCAAACCTGGGTGAGCGCGTCCTCGGAGTCGTTCAGCACGATCGGGTCGCGCCCGGGCAGCGAGCCGTAGCAGAAGCGATCAGCGCAGACATAGGCGCCCGAGTCCTCGATGAGCTTGATGAAGTCGAGGTCGTCCACCTCCGAGCCGACGACCATGACCCGCGCGCGATAGGCGCCGGGCTCCAGCGGCTCGCGCGTCTTGAGCTCCTCCAGCGTCTCCTCAAGCTTGCCGACGATCAGATCCTTGGGACAGACGTAGGTCGCCAGCGTGATGACGTAGAATTCATAGCCCGTGATGGCGGGGCGTTCGCCCTTGCGGAAATCGCCGATGGCACGGATCAGCTCGCAAACGCGGTTGTGCTCCTTCACTGCCTTGCGTATCGCGGCGTCGGAAACGTCGATACCGTAGTGCTCGTGCAGCGGCTTGAGGATGTGGTTTTTGCACTGCAGCACATAAAGGTTGAGCCCGTTGTCATCGCCCTTCATGGGTATCTCCATATACTCATAGAAGAACTTCTCGTTGTCCTTGCCCAAGGCCTTCAGAAGCTCCATGTTCTCAACGCAGCGGTTCATCATGGAGCAGCCGTCCGGCGTGATGAGGCAGTCGGCGAAGTTGAAGCCGCCCTCCACCGCGCGCTCAAGCAGCGCGCGGGTGTATTCGCAAAGGAAGCTGGTGAGGTAATAGGTCGCGACCTCCATCGAGCCGGTGCGCGGCGCGCGAAGGCGCGCGGAGAAGGCCCCCGGAAGGTTCAGCAGCGGCTCCGGCGTGTTCTCACAGACGTAGGCGACGCATACCCTGCCCTTTTTCCTCGCCTTGCCGATCAGCTCGTTGTTCGCCTCCTGAAGGAGGTTCTCAAAGTAGATCAGATGCTTAAGATCCTTCATAAGCCCTCCCTTATTTCTTTCCGCCGGCAGCGTGCGCGGCGATCTTGCCCGTGCGCTTGACAAGGTGCTCCGCGACCTTGATGGGCATGGTCTCGAACTCGCCCATGTGCCATTCGTGGGTCTTCTCAAGGTGGATGGCGTCAAACATGCACTTGGTGGTACACAGGCCGCAACCGACGCAGAGATACTGGTCGACCTTGGTCGCGCCGCACTTGAGGCAGCGGGCGGTCTCCTTGCGCACCTGCTCCTCGGTAAAGGTGACGCGGGTCGAGCCGAAGGTCTTCTCCTTGGCGGCGTTGTAGCCGGGGAGCTGGCGCGTGCCGCGGTCGTAGCCGCTGGGATCGACAAGGATGTTGCTCTTGTCGAGTGCGCGGTAATTGCGGCGGTCGCGTCCGAGTGTGAGCGTCTGGCCGGGGTGGACGATGCGGTGCAGCGAGATCGCCGCCTCCTTGCCCGCAGCAATGGCGTCGATGATGAACTTCTGCCCGGTATAGGCGTCGCCTCCGACAAAGATGTCGCGCTCGGCGGTCTGATAGGTCAGCGGGTCGGCCTTGGCAAAGCCGCGCTCGGTCAGCTCGACCTTGGTGCCATCGAGCAGCTTGCCCCAGTCGGTCTTGAGCCCGATGCAGAAAAGCACGGTCTCGCACTCGGCGGTCTCGGTGACGGCGTCGTCGAACTTCGGCGCGAACCTGCCGTTTTCATCCTTGACCGAAAGGCACTTGCGGAATTCGATGCCGGCGCATTTGCCGTCCTTTTCGATGACCCTGGTCTGGCCCCAGCCGTCGCGTATCTCAACGCCGTCGTGCTTACACTCGTTCTGATCCTCTTCGCCCATGGGCATTTCGTCGTAGCTCTCAAGACAGTAGAGCGTGACCTTCTCGGCGCCGCAGCGCGCCGCCGTGCGGGCGACGTCCGCGCCGATGCTGCCGCCGCCGATGACGACGACCTTGCCTCTGAGCTTCACATTCTCGCCGGAGTTCACGCGCTTGACAAAGTCGATGCCGGGAATAACGCCCTCCGCGTCGTCGCCGGGAACGTTCAGTCTGCCGCCGTTCTGAAGGCCGATGGCGAGGTAGAACGCCTTATAGCCCTGCTCGCGCAGCTCCTGTATCGTCACGTCCCTGCCGACCTCGACGCCGCAGCGGAACTCGACGCCCATTTCCCTGAGAATATCGATCTCCGCCTCGACGACGTCCTTCTCCAGGCGGAAGCCGGGCAAGCCGTTCATCATCATGCCGCCGGGCTTCTGCGCCTTGTCGAACACAGTGGGCTTATAGCCCTTCATCGCGAGATAATACGCCGCGGTCATGCCCGCCGGGCCCGCGCCGACGATCGCGATCTTCTCCTCGTAGGGGCGGCCGATCTGGTTGACGAACTTCGGTATCTCGCGCGTCTTGGGGTCGAGCTCCTGCTCGGCGATAAAGCGCTTGACCTCGTCGATGGCGACCGCCTCGTCCACGCTGCCGCGGGTGCACTCAGTCTCGCAGCGGTGGTTGCACACGCGCCCGCACACCGCGGGGAACGGGTTCTCCTTGCGGATGAGCTCGAGCGCCTCCTTATACTTGCCCTGCGCGGCGAGGCGCAGATAGCCCTGCACCGCGATGTGGGCGGGACATGCGGTCTTGCACGGCGCGGTGCCGGTCTCGACGACGTCCTCGCGATTCTCGCGGTAGTCGACGTTCCAGTCGCTCTTGTGCCAGATGTTGTGCTCGCTCATCTTGCGGTATTCCTTGACCGGAAGCGGGTCCTTTGTGCAGAGCTTCTGACCCAGCTTCAGAGCGTTCGCGGGGCAGTTTTCGACGCACTGGCCGCAGGCGACGCACTTCTCCTCGTCAATGACGGCCGAGAAGTTTGAGCGGATAACGTCGCGCGCGCCGTAGAGCATGCCGACGCGCAGTCCGAAGCAGGAGCAGGAGCAGCAGTTGCAGATAGCCGAGGTCTCGCCGACCTCCTCGATATTCGGGATATCGTGCATAAGGCCGTTGTCCTCGGCGCGCTTGAGGATCTCATAGACCTCCTCGCGGCTGACCTGGCGGGCGCGTCCGGTGCGGATATAGTGCTCCGCGCCCTTGCCCATCTGGATGCACATATCCTCCTCCAGATGTCCGCAGCCCTCGCCGATGGTGCGGCGCGTGGCGCGGCAGGAACAGGGCGAGACCGAGAAGATGTCATACTTGTTGAGGTAATAGCTCAGCTTCTCGTCGTCGCGGACGTTGGGAATGTCCTTGATCGCGCTCTCAACGGGTATCACTCGCATCAGGCCGGAGCCGTCAGGCATCATCGGGGCCATGGTCGCCATGCGGATGCGTGTGTACTCCTCGAACGCGCGGGCGACCTCCGGATGCGACGCAAGCAGTTCCTTGTTGTTGACCAGCATTTCCATGATGCCGGGCGCGAAGATCTGCATATAGAAACGGTCCTTGCCGTCGGACGGGTCGGTGGTGATGCGGAACACGCCTATCCACGCAAGATGCTCGGCGATCTTCTGCACCTCCTCGACCGGTTTTTTGACCTTGGCGGCAAGGTATTCGGCGGTGCGCTCCTTGCGAAGTCCGCAGGCGATGGCAACGTCCGCCTCGTCGTCGGTGAGGATGGACGCGAGGGAGTAATACTCCGGCGCATTTTCGTCGATCTTGTTGACGACGCCCGTGAGCCCGCCGACAACGTGCGCGAGCTTCACGATCTTGGGTCTGAGTTCTGCCATGTTTGCTCTCCTTTATGATAGTATCGGTTGTTTATTTCCACTCTCTGACCTGTTTTCTCAGCCAGTCGAACCATTTGTCCATGCCTTCGCCGGTCTTGGCGGAGATCGGGAATATCTCCAGCCCGGGGTGGCGCATATGCGCGTACTCAGTAAGCTTGTCAAGGTCAAAGTCGAAATAGGGCATGACGTCGATCTTGTTGACAAGCAGCACATCCGCCACCTCGAACATCAGCGGGTACTTGAGCGGCTTGTCATGTCCCTCCGGCACAGAGAGGATCACGGCGTTTTTGACCGCGCCGGTGTCGAACTCCGCCGGGCAGACAAGGTTGCCGACGTTTTCAAGAATAACGAGGTCCAGGCCCTCCGTTCCGAACTCCGTGAGCCCCTGGCGCGTCATGTCCGCGTCCAGATGGCACATTCCGCCTGTGTGGAGCTGGATGGCGCGCGCGCCGGTCTCGAGTATCGCCGCCGCGTCCACGTCCGAGTCGATGTCCGCCTCCATAACTCCGATGCTCATCTCGTCCTTCAGCGCGCCGATGGTGCGCTTGAGCGTCGAGGTCTTGCCCGAGCCGGGAGAAGACATCAGGTTGAGCAGAAACGTCCCCTGCTGCTTGAGCTGCGCGCGCAGCTTGTCAGCGTCCGCGTTGTTGTCCGCAAATATGCTTTCCTTCACTTCTATCACTCTTATGGGGTCCAATTCGCATTCCTCCTTTATCCACATAAATAGACATTTTAATTATAATAATGTATTGGGCAAGATGCAATTTTTTTTGCTAAGGGCTGTACCTTTTCTACCTTTTCTATAATCCCCCCGCCGGGGATTTGGTGAAAAGATAAAACCGCCGCTCCCCTTTTGAAGGGAACGGCGCTTTTATCCTATTCGGTTATTCTCCGCGGGAGGCGAGCTTCTGCGTCTGCTCTATTTCCGTTATGAGCGCGACGCGGTCGGCATGGCGCCCGCCCTCGAACTTCGCGTTCAGCCACTCGTCGACGATCATCTTCGCGGTCTCTATGCCGATGACGCGCGCGCCAAAGGCGATCATGTTCGCATTGTTGTGCTGTTTTGAAAGCCGTGCGGTATACGGGTCGCTGCAAATGCAGCAGCGTATGCCCTTCATCTTGTTCGCCGCAAGCCCGATGCCGACGCCGGTGCCGCAGATGAGCACCCCTCCGTCGACCTCGCCGGATGCGACAAGCTTCGCCGCGCGGTAAGCCGCGACGGGATAGTCGAAGCGTTCAGCGGTGTCAGTGCCGACGTTTACGACCTCGATACCCTTTGATTTGATGTACTCCATGACCTCGTTCTTCATGTCGACCGCGGCATGGTCGTTGCCGATGGCAAGCTTCATAAGGCGTTCCCTCCCGATACCTGTAAGAATTGTCAAACGCAGTGTAACAGCTTTCACGGCAAATTGCAAGCGTGTTTCGCAGTCTGGGCGCATTCAAGCCGTCAAAAACGAAAAAAACCGACGTGTCGAAACACGTCGGTTCTGGTGCGCGGTACAGGACTCGAACCTGTGACCCCATGCACGTCAAGCATGTGCTCTACCAGCTGAGCTAACCGCGCAAGTCAGCATATGATATATTAGCGCATACCGTTTGAAATGTCAAGCCTTTTTTTCATTCTTTTGCTTATATATAATGATAGACTGTAGTGTAATGTAGTAAGAGAGCTTTCGGCTCAGCCGACGCTCCCGACAGACGGAGGGGAAATCAACACCATGCATGAAAAAATCGGCTTTGACAATGACAAATATCTTTCGACTCAGTCCGAGCACATCCGAGAACGCATAGCGCAGTTCGGCGGCAAGCTGTATCTTGAATTCGGCGGCAAGCTCTTCGATGATTTTCACGCATCGCGCGTGCTGCCCGGCTTCCATCCGGACAGCAAGATAAGAATGCTGCAGCAGCTCAAGGACGATGTTGAGATCGTCATTGCCGTCAACGCCAACGACATTGAAAAAAACAAGGTGCGCGGCGACCTGGGCATAACTTATGACGACGACTGTCTTCGTCTGATGGACTCCTTCCGCTCTCTCGGTTTGTACGTCGGAAGCATCGTCGTCACGCAGTACGCGGGCCAGGGTGCGGCCGACGCCTTTTTGAAGCGGCTGGACGCGCTGGGCGTACGAAGCTTCCGCCATTACCCCATCGCGGGCTACCCCTCCGACGTGGCGCATATAGTAAGCGACGACGGCTTCGGCAAAAACGACTATATCGACACCGAGCACTCGCTTGTGGTGGTCACCGCCCCGGGTCCCGGCAGCGGCAAAATGGCGACCTGTCTCAGCCAGCTTTATCACGAACACAAGCGTGGGGTCTCCGCC
>JAFZQQ010000463.1 GCA_017620315.1 Oscillospiraceae bacterium
GGGATGGACGGCGTGGAGAGCGTTTCCTTCGACCGCAGCACCGACCACTACAACAATGTGTCCGCGCTCTACGATATAACCTTCGCCTATCCCGAGGATGATGAGCGCTGCCTCGACTCGCTGAACCGCATTCTGGAGCGTTATTCCGCTTACGATACCTACCTGAGCACCTCGCTGGGCAATAAGCTGGCGGAGATCATCCAGTCCGAGGTCAACGTCATCATGGTCATCGTGGCGGTCATCGTTGTCACGGTGCTGATCCTGACCTCGCAGACCTATGCGGAAATACCGGTGCTGGCGCTGACGTTCGTGAGCGCGATGGTGCTGAACATGGGTACCAACTTCCTGCTGGGGAAGATATCCTTCGTCTCGAATTCCGTCACGAGCATACTTCAACTTGCGCTGTCTCTGGACTACGCGGTCATACTCTGCAACCGCTTCAAGGAGGAGCGTGAGAGCCACGACATTCGCGAGGCGGCGATCATCGCGCTGAGCAAGGGCATCCCCGAGATAGGCGCGAGCAGCCTCACCACCATCGGCGGCCTTGTCGCGATGCTTTTCATGCAGTTCCGCCTCGGCCCGGACATGGGCGTCTGCCTCATAAAGGCGATACTCTATGCGCTGTTCTCGGTGTTCGTCTTCATGCCGGGACTGCTGGTGCTTTTTGGGCCGCTTATGGATAAAACGCGGCACAAAAGCTTTATCCCGAAAATACCCTTTGTCGGGAAATTCGACTATGCGACGCGGCATGTTGTGCCGCTGCTTTTCGCTGCGCTTGTCGTCGTCGGATATTTCGTTTCAAGCAAATGCCCTTACGTATACGGATACGATACGATCATCACGCCGAAGCTCAACGAGCAGCAGGTCGCGGAGAAAATGATCAAGGAGAATTTCACATCCTCTAACCTCGTCGCGCTGGTCGTGCCCTCGGGGGACTACAAAAAGGAGCGCGCGATACTCGACAAGCTTGACGCAATGCCGCAGGTCAACTCTACCATGGGGCTTTCAAACATAGAAGCGATGGACGGCTATACGCTGACCGACGCCCTGACGCCGAGACAGTTTGCGGAGCTTGCCGGCATAGACTACGAGCTTTCACAGCTTGTATATACAGCCTACGCCACGGAGCATGAGGAGTACGGCAAGCTTGTCGGCGGAGTGTCGACCTACAGCGTGCCGCTCATTGATATGTTCCTGTATGTCTGCGACTACGTAGACCGCGGCTTCGTCACGCTCGGGGACGAGACGCGCGCCAAGCTTGACGACGCCGCGCAGCAGATGAGAAACGGCAAACTGCAGCTTCAGGGCGAGGACTACAGCCGCATGCTCATATACCTCAACCTTCCGGAGAGCGGAGACGAGACCTACGCCTTCACAGACCTGATCGCGGAGACCGCGCAGGAGGAGTATCCCGACGGGCGCATCTATGTCGTCGGCAATTCGACCAATGCCTACGAATTCAAGAAATCCTTCGCGCGCGACAATGTGGTCGTGAGCGTGATGTCGATCCTGATCGTGCTGGTCGTGCTGCTGTTTACCTTCAAGTCGGCGGGTATGCCGGTGCTGCTGATACTTGTCATCCAGGGCAGTATCTGGATCAACTTCTCGGTTCCGGTCTATACGCATGTGGATCTGTTCTTTATTGCGTATCTGATCGTGTCCTCGATACAGATGGGCGCGAACATAGACTACGCGATCGTCATCGCGAGCCGGTACATGGAGCTTCAGCGTGAAACGGAGCCTCGCGAGGCGATCATCGAAACGATGAACTTCGCGTTCCCGACGATCCTCACCTCCGGCTCGATACTGGCCTCGGCGGGCTTTATTCTCGGACGGATAAGCTCGGAGGGTACGATTGTAGGAATCGGGCAGAGCCTCGGACGCGGCACGCTGATCTCCATCGTGCTGGTCATGTTCTGCCTGCCGCAGATCCTGCTGCTCGGCGCGCGCGTCATTGAAAAGACTTCGTTCTCCGTATCCGCGCCGATCAAGCGCAGGGAGACCCGCGGACGCATAGCTGTGGACGGTATGGTGCGCGGCGAGATCTCCGGTACGGTCACGGGCGTGATGCACGCGACCGTAGAGGGCGAGGCAAAGCTTGAGCTGCTCTCCGGAAGTGTGGAGGAGGCGGACAAAAATGAAGAATAAGATCGTCTCACGGGCGATGAGCCTGGCGCTTGTCTGCATGCTTCTCGTCCAGCTCGCAGCGCCGGTTGCCGCGGCGGAGGAAGGCGACACGGTCTACCTCAACAACGCGAACGCGCTGCGCACGCTTGCGGATAAATGCGCTTACGACGCCTGGTCGGAGGGCAAGACCGTTGTTTTGCAGTGCGATATTGCGCTCGGAGGCATGGACTTTTTGCCAATCGCGAGCTTCGGCGGGGTCTTTGAGGGCAACGGTCACACGATCTCGGGGCTGAACGTAGACGCGAACGTGTCCCCCGCGGGCTTGTTCGGGACGGTTGCCGAGAGCGGCGTGATCCGCGACCTCACGGTCGAGGGCAGCGTTTCGCCCGGCGGAAGCGCGGATATAGTCGGCGGCGTCGCGGGACGCAATTTCGGCACGCTGACAGGCTGTGCCTTAGTCGGCACGGTGAACGGTGAGAGACGCACGGGCGGCATTGTCGGCGTGAACGAGGCAAGCGGAGCGATACGGCGCTGCACCGTAACGGGCGGCGTGTTCGGCAAGAATATGACAGGCGGTATCGCGGGTGAGAACCACGGCGCTGTGTCACTTTGCGTCAGCCGCGCCTATGTAAACACCAACACCA
>JAFZQQ010000464.1 GCA_017620315.1 Oscillospiraceae bacterium
CTCTTGCCGGGGCGCTTGCGAAGACGGCGCTGCCTGTCAGCGGCAATGCCTACACCGCCTCCGATCCGTCGCTCGAGGCTGTCGGCGCGGGTGACGGGCTGAGCAAGCTGTGCTTTGGCGGAAAGCCCGTTCAGGTCGGCTGCTGCAACGGCCACGGTTTTACAATGAACGCTATGGAATACCACCGCTGCAGCGAGGTGAACCTCACGACGACGGGGCTTGTTCTTCTGCTGGCCGCTCCGGAGGCTTTGCGCGACGGGGAACTGGATTCGCGCGACGCAGTCGGGTTTTACCTCCCGCCGGACACGGCGGTCGAGATATACCCGATGGTCATGCACTTTGCCCCCTGCCGCATCTCGCCGGAGGGCTTCAATTGCCTCGTCGCGCTGGAAAAGGGCACGAATATGCCGCTTGAGAGCGTGGACACGAGCCTTCCGGGCGAGGATAAGCTGCTGTGGATGACAAACAAGTGGCTGACCTGCCATCCCGATTCCCCTCAGGCGGAAAAGGGCGCCTATCGCGGCATACGCGGCGAGAACCTGAAGCTCATAATATGACGTGCCGTTCGTCGGCTCAATCATCATTCATACGCTGCGCGGATCAGGTAAATGACAGAATGAACATACCGAAAAACCGCCGGACTGCAAAGGTTTGGCGGTTTTTTGTATACAGCGCTATTGTCAATCGAATAAGGTTGTGCTACCATAGATTTTGTATGTTATTAATGGGGTGGAAAGGAAGCCGCCTTTACGAGAGGGAGAACGGACAATGTTTACGTGGAATTTCAAGTATGTTTCAAAATCCAGACTTGCCGAGAACTTCACGCAGCTCGCGCTCAATTCTCAGAAGGGGGATATTCTTGTCCGCATACATACCGCACTCCACAACGAGGATGAGGCGGTGGAGCTTGCGCGCTTTGTCAAGACGCAGCTTCCCGGCGCGCATATCTTCGGCACAAGCACCTCGGCGATCATAGGCGGCGGAAGGCTCAGGCCGAACCAGTGCGTCATATCGCTCTCTCAGATGTCGCATGCGCATGTCCGCTCGGCAATGATCCCCTCCTTTGACGATACGACCGGCGAGCCCGTCCCGGCGCAGGAGCTCTGCCGCCGTGTGAAGGACGCGGTGATCGACGACGATTCAAAGCTGATGCTCACCTTCCTCACGAAGAAGTATCTCGACGTATACCGCTTTGTTGAGGACTGCAACGACTGTTTCCCCGGCATGCAGATGATCGGCGGCGTTGCCAATACTCCGGAGGTGAGCACGGCGAAGCAGGGAACGGACAGCTTTGTCTTCGACGAGAACGGCTGGTCGGACAAGGCGGTCATAGTCGCCGCGCTCGGCGGCGGCGAATTTGAATGTCTCAGCTCCTACGCCACCGGCGCGCTTGCCATAGGTGACGAGATCGAAGTGACAGATGCGTTCGGCCCCTGCATCCTTTCCGTCGACGGCAGGGACGCCGCGGCAGAGTTCCGCGCGGGAGTCGGCGACGCGCTCCTTACAAAGCCGGAGCTTGCAAAGCTCTTCCCCTATGTTTATTCTGAGGCAAGCGACATACCGGTCGAGGTCAAATTCGCGGAAGAGATGAGCATATCGGAGGCGTTTCCGAAAAGCGACAGCGCCTACGCTCCCGAGTATCGCAAAAGGCCGGACGTCGACGAAAAGCGCGAGACGGAACTCATCCGCGCAAACCACTGCGTCGAGATAGGCAAAAAGCTCCGCCGCGCCTTTATCTATGACAGAAAGATCATCGCGGACCACCGCGCGATGTTCCGCAAGATAGAAAAATTTGAAAAGGCGGAGACGCTTTTCGCCTACTCCTGCACCTCCCGCTCGCGGCTCTATTCAAACTGCGTCAAATGGGAGCTGTCGGCATACGAAAACTCGACTCTGTGCGGCTGCCTGACCGCGGGGGAAATTGCATGTGCCGACGGCCGCAACCACTTTGCAAACTGCTCGTTCGTTGCCTCCGTCATGGGCGAGGAGAATGCCTCTCCGCTCTACAACCCCTTCGTGTTTACGCATACGGACGCGCTCGTGGCGGACAATCGCGAGCTGCTGGACTATCTGATGGAGGTCGAGCGCGCGCTGGAAAAGGATGAGACGCGCGCAAAAGCGGCAGACGGTATGCGCGCCTTCGTGCGCGACTGCGAGTTGAAGCTGCTTTATTCCCGCAGCGGGGAGATACCCAACGCCGCTGCGATGAACATGGACATGAAGCTCAAAGGCTTTGACCGCGTGTGCATAATAAACGTGACGAACGTCTCGGGCATGAGGCTGGTATTCACCGAGCAGGCGATAGAGCTCACGCACAAGGATTTCATCGCCAAGTGCGTCAGCTTTGCCGAGAAAAAGCATTATCGGTTATACTCAATGAGCGACTGGCAGCTTGCCGTTGCCGCGACCTCGTATCTTGTCACCCTCTCCGCCTTTTCGGAGGACATGGAGGAGCTTCAGCGCGAGCTGTTCCGCACCTCGGAGGGTTATGTCGCCATCGTGCCGTTTTTCTGCGTGCTCGACGACTGCACGGTGGATAACCTTCAGGAGGCCTACAACGCCGCGCGCGTTGAGATGGCGCAGAAGAACAACCAGTTCTATGTCCGCAACGCACAGATCGGGCAGCTCGACGAGGAGGGCATACGCAGACGCTATCACATGGTCAACGTGATAAACTACGCCATTACACACGACAAGGTGATACCCTATTTTCAAGGTATATACGACAACGCTGAGAACAAGATCCACCACTATGAGTCGCTCATGCGCCTTGAGGATGAGAACGGGAAGCTCTACTATCCCGAGGAGTTTCTCGAGGTGGCGCGCTCCTTTGGGCTTTTGTACGACACCATCTCAAAGATCATGATCCGCAAGGTGTTCGCCAAATTCAAGAACTATGAAGACAAGAGCGTGAGCATCAATCTCGGCATCCGCGATATCAAAAACCGCGAGATCGTCGAATATATTTACGATTTTTTACCCTCGGTGAAGCATCCCGAAAACTTCGTCTTTGAGATCCTTGAAAACGAGGACGTGGACGAGTACGAGTATCTGCTGCGCTTTGTTGAGAAGATACACGGTCTCGGCGGACGCATTTCGATCGACGACTTCGGCAGCGGCTATTCCAACCTTCAGCATGTTGTCAGTATTCCCTCGGACTATCTCAAGATAGACGGCTCCATCATCAAAAAGTGCTGTGAGGACCAGGAATCGGAAAATCTGCTCGCGCTCATATCGGGCTTTAAAAACCTCAGCTCGAGAAGCGTGGGCATTATCGCCGAGTATGTTGAGAACGAGGAGATACAAAACAAGCTCAAAAGTTACGGCATAGATTACTCGCAGGGGTTCCTGTTTTCAAAGCCGTCTCCCAACATTGCTGAAGACTGAGCGAGGGGGAGGGAAAAATGGCAAACAGGGAAAAGCACGTGATCGGGCTTCTGGTGGATGACATCTTTGCGGATTACACCAAGGAGGTTGTCCGCAGCGTTTACGACGCGATTCCGACCGATGGGAGCGTCCGCCTTGTGGTGCTGGTCGGGCGGTATGACGACGGCAGCGATTCCGATGCAAATATGCGCGCCTACAAGACGATGTACAACACGATATACCGTTTTGGCTCCGTATGCGGCATGGACGGGCTCATTATCTCGCTCGGAGGGCTGAGCAACATGGGCGCGAAGGCTCTGGAGGCCGGCGTGATGCGTGAGCTGCGTGATATACCCAAGGTCTTTATCGCCGCGGACATTCCGGACTGTACCGTGGTGGAGTACGACAACGAGAGCGGCATACGCGATGCGGTGGATCTGCTGACGAACGTTTACAGCTATACCAGGCTGTGCATGCTTGGCGGAAGGGACGACAATGCCGATGCGGTCGAGCGCAGGGAGATATTTGTCCGCTGCCTTGAGGAAAAGGGCCTTGAGCTTCCCGAGTGCGCCTATGTTGCGACGGATATGTCGGAAAACTGCACCGCAGAGGCGGGCAGACTGCTTGACGCCAACAGCGGTGCGCAGGCGATATTCTGCGTAAACGACGCCGTTGCCAAGGGGCTCTACACCGCGATGCGCAGCCGCGGGCTCGTTCCCGGAAAGGACATCATGGTCTTCGGCTTCGACAACACACGTATGTCCGGCGAGATGATCCCACCGCTCTCCTCCATCGGTGCGCGCACCCAGACCACGGGGCAGAGGGCGGTGGAGATGCTGCTCTCCCGGCTCGGCGGAGAGGAGATACACTCGGAGAAGCTGCCCACGCGGATCTATTTGAGAGACTCGCTTCCCGATGAGCGCGCAGATTTTGTCCCGGTTGATCTGATCCATATGGACGACAAAACGATATACATGCTCTTTGACGACTGCTTCTATCGTTACAAAAATGTGCGCTATGACAGGGAGCGCGTGGATCTGAGACGGTTGTTCCTTGAGATAACACACAGGATCCAGCGCGCGATGGAACGCCGCTTTATGGGCAAAGCGACCTTCAATGAAATCACCAGAATGCTGGATATTTTTATCGACAACGGCGCAATGGATTACACGGATACACGGCGGCTGATGAGCGGCATCGAACGCATACAGACAGCGGTGAACACGATGAAACGCTCCGCGTCCACCAATGTTATGATAAACCGGCTTTTCCTCCGCGTTAAGGACAAGCTTGTTTTTGCCCTCTCCGAGGCGAAGGAGACGGGCTGGAGGCAGACGACGGAGGACCGCGAGAGGCTTCGGCGGCTCCTTGTCTCTGCCACGGATTATACCGGCGCGGGCGAGGAGAGGCTTGACGAGCTTGTTTACGGCCTCTCAATGCTGGGGCAGCGAAACGCGGCGCTCTTCCTGTTCGACAACGCTGCGAAGGAGGACAGGTTCCCCGCGAACATAAGGCTCCGCTGCGTGGTCAAGGACGGCGAGGTGCACATTCCCTCCCCCGAAAGGCAGAGCGGCGCGGTGAGGGAAATGTTTGCGCGCGAGGAGCTTCCGCTGCGGTGCAAGGGCTTTCTGGCATTCCCAGTGTTCTGCGGCACGGAGTTCTACGGCGTGCTTGCCTGCGAGCCGGCGGGCACCGTGTACGACAGGGGTGAATTCATTGCCGACCAGCTCGGCAGAGCGGTATACATGAACAAAAGACAATAAAAATGCCTCCCTCCGGGATGTTCCGGAGGGAGGCATTTTTTCGTGGTTTATTTCGCTGACGGCTGCTTACGCCATGATGAAGCGATAGAGCAGAGTCGCGAACTGGCCGCGGGTGATGACGCCCTGCGGGTCGAGGATGACGTTGCCTTCCATATCGGCAGCGCCGGCGAGGATGCCGTTCTCGACCATCCAGGTCATGGCGTCGACCGCGTCCTCGGAGACCTTGTCGGCGTCACCGAAGTCGCTCAGGTCGGTGGAGATCTCAAGCTCAGCGCCGAGCAGCTTGGCAAAGTCGCACATCAGGACCGCAAACTCCTCGCGGGTGACGGGATCCTTGAGGTTGTCACCGTCGGCAAGACCGGCCTCGACAGCCCAGGCAACACCCTGCTCGAGAGTGAAGACGCTGTCGCCGCTGTCAGCAAGGCCGTACAGGTTGGCGAGACGGGCAAGAACGGTGAGGATCTGCGCCTTGGTGAGGTTCTGCTTGGGACTGTAGGTCGTCTCGGAGGTGCCGTTCATCAGGCCGTAGTAGTTGGCAACATAGACGCCCATGGCGTACCAGTTGTACATGTAAACGTCCTCGAAGGGCTTGAGCACCATGACCTTCTCGCGCATGGTCTTGTCGAGCTTCTGGATGTACTCGGGGGAGAGCGGGGAATCAAGGTTCACGCCCTTGAAGCTGTCCTGGAAGCTGACGTTGCCGGGCTGCGCCACGAAGGCGAGGTAGTGGTCGACGGCGGCGAAGTAATCCTCCTGGGACTCCTCCCAGAACATGAGGGCGCCGGCGGCAGAGGTGGCGTAGCTGATGTAGTACATCGGGCTCTGGAAGGTGTGGGGCACCTCATACCAGCCGTACATCTCGGTGCGCGGGTCGTCCTTTTCGACGCGGCCGTACTCCTTCATGATCTTGCAGTAGAACTCGTTGATCTGCTTCAATGTGACGTTGGGGGTGGAGTAAGCGTAGCGCTGCAGCTCGTCATGGATGCAGCCCTGAATAACGCTGTAGATGGTGTTTGCGATAGTGCTCTGGGCAACGGCGTCGGCCTGAGTGCCGAACAGCTCGGGATAGAACTTGAGCATCAGCAGCTCGAGACCCTGGGAGTGGACCTCGGCGGTGTCGACGTCGGTGCTGGGGTCGTTCCAGTCATGGCCGGACCAATAGGCGTTGTTGGCGTGGCCGAGCTCATGGATGGCGGTGGTCAGGTCGCTGTAGGTGCCGGTCGGATTGTTGAAGTAAAAGGGCATGTTGTAATAGGAAATCGTTCTCGTGTAGGAAGTCCCGGCCTTCCTGGAATAGGGGTCGAGGTCATAGGAGCCGTGCTCATAGATGTAAGACGCGGACTCATACAGCTCATCGGACAGCTGAGCGAAATATGGCAGAAGAGTCGGGAACACGTTGGAGCCGGTATATTTGGAGGCTGCGAGCGGAAGGGCGTTTTCATCCACACTGTCCATATAGTATACGTAAGTCCAGAAGTGCGTGCAAAGCTCCTTTTTGACCGCGGTGGAAAAAGCCTCTATGTCCTTAACGGTATAATCGCGGTGGTAGACCTCGGCGTAAGCGTACTCGGCGTAGTTGCTGTAATCGTGGAGCGCGGCGATCTGATTGCGCACAGATATCATTTCCAGATAGATCTCGCCGAAGCGGGCGTTGAGCTGACTGGAGATATACCGGCTTATAGCGGTATATGTATCATAGTCTATCTTGTCGGAGTAGTATGCGGCTTCAGCGGATTTATCGCTGTACTCCACGCCGTTATATTCAAAGGCAATGTCTCTTGAGCTCGCGGCAAGCGACCTGTAGTCTGCAATGAGCTCCTGCTCTCTGGAGTTGAGCGCTCTCTCTTCGTCGGTCATATCCACGTAATAGAGGTAATTGGCGAGCTGTTTCTTGCTCAGACGGGAGCTGAGAACTTCGGAGCATGCGTTATCGAGAAGCAGAACGTCGCGCACAACGCC
>JAFZQQ010000465.1 GCA_017620315.1 Oscillospiraceae bacterium
CAGGTGCTGCCCTTTCCGTTGCTTCCGGCGACGTGTACGAATTTCAGCCGCTTCTGCGGGTCTCCGACCCTTCGCAAAAGCTCGCGGGTGCGCTCAAGCCCCAGACGGGTCTTGCTCCAGCCGTGGGATTCTATGTAAGCTATCGCCTCGCGCTCGGTCATGCCTCAAGCCTCCCCGGCAAACGGTGCACAAGCTCTGAGAGCATACGGATCGTCGCGAACTGCACCACGGCAAGTATTGCCGCCTCGACCGCGCGCGTGGCCAGCAGCGGGCCGAACTGCGTACCGTACAGAATGGATATCCACAGCGTATTGAGCAATAGTCCGTAGACTCCCTGCACGATCAGAACCGACATGATAGATTTGCCGATCGTCTGCTCCTTATGGAGCAGAAGTCCGAAGGTCAGACCCGTCAGGATCGCGGTCAGCGTGAAGCCGATGAAGAACGGCCCCGTCGGCACAAGCAGCGCGCCGAGCACGTCGCTCACGCCGGCAACGATCATGGCCGGAACCGGCCCGAATATGACAGCAGCAATGACGATTGGTACAAAGCCAAAGCCTATCCTGATGTTCCAGGCTTGTATCGACATGAAGCGCGTCAGCACGATCTGAATCGCGATCAGGACGCCCATCGTCGCTATCATCCTTGGCGTCCACAAGGTTTTTCCTCTTTTTGTCTCTGTGTTTTGTCCGTTGATGTTCATAATAATCTCCTTTCACAACAGACGCCGCGAAAGGAGATCCTCCTCTTGCAGCAGCGGATGCGGGGACAGCATCGCGAACAATGTGTTCTTCGTCCGTCGGCAACTTCCCATCCGGCGGCACTTTACGCACCGTTCCCTACTCTGTTGACTATCGATAATGTGGTTTACTAATGTTTTCAGGCGTTCTCCGCGCTCAGCTTGTTCCAAACAAGCACATAGACTTCTTCGGCAAGAGCACGGTATTTGTTAAGCCCTTTTTCAACATGATCATCAAGACGCCGGGCATATTCCCTGTCCTTCATCAGTCTTGTGTTGACCCTCACGTTCACGGCGGCACCCTCAAGGGCTCCGCGGCTGAGCGCCGCGCCGGTCGCGGCGTCGGAGATCATAAGCCTGCTCCCCTTTTCGGCAAAGCCCTTCTGCAGCTCGATGCACTCGCAGCAGAGGTCGAAGACCTCCATCGGGACGCTTGCCGCGTCGCGAAGACAGCGCTCCATGGTTTCATCGCGCCCCGGCGCGTCCTTCGGTATGGCATACGCCCCGGCAAGCGGCTCAAAGAGCTCTGCGTCCCTTTCGATGCACTCGACAAGTCTGCTTCTGAGCTCCTGCGCCCTCGCCATCAACGATCTGACGTCTGCCTCGACGTCGGCGTATTTCTTCTTTCCGATGGTGAGCTCGCCCACCATACTGCCAAGCGCCGCGCCGAGCGCCCCCGCAAGGGCGCTCGCACCACCTCCGCCCGGAACGGGAGACGGAGACGCCAGCGCGGCGCAAAATTCAAGTATCCCACGATTCAACGATTCCATAAAATTCCCTGTTTAAAAGGGTTTGCGATAAATTATACTATATTGTATAGATACGTTCCTATACTTAATGGTATAACTATGTCAACCCAAATTTCTTTGTAAACTCAGTGTCAGAACAGTCCGCTGATCACTCCGTTTTCATCGACGTCTATCCGCTCCGCCGCGGGAGACTTCGGAAGTCCCGGCATGGTCATGATATCGCCTGTGAGCGCAACGATGAATCCGGCGCCGGCACAGACCTTGAGGTTCCTGACCGTAATGGTAAAGCCCTTCGGCGCGCCGAGAAGCGAGGCATTGTCCGAGAAGGAATACTGCGTTTTTGCCATGCATATCGGCAGCCTGTCAAATCCGAGCTCGGTGAGCTGGGCAAGCTGTTTTTTCGCATTCGCGTCAAGCGCAACTCCGTCCGCGTGGTATACCTTTTTGCAGATAGCGTCAAGCTTTTCCTCGATGGAGGCGTTTACGTCATAGACAAAGCCAAAGCTGTCGGGCTGATCGCAGAGGCGCACGACCTCCTCGGCAAGCGCGCGGCCGCCCTCGCCGCCCTTTGCCCAGACCTCGCTGAGCGCGACGTTCACGCCGAGCTCGCGGCACTTCTTCTCGACCATATCCAGCTCTGCCTTCGTATCGGTCGGGAAAGCGTTGATCGCAACGACGCAGGGCAGTCCGTAAACGTCTTTGACGTTTGAGACGTGCTGCAGCAGATTGGGAAGCCCCTTCTCAAGTGCGGCAAGGTTTTCGGCATTCAGCTCGGCCTTCGGAACGCCGCCGTGGTACTTGAGCGCGCGCACGGTGGCGACGATGACCACCGCAGAGGGCTTGAGACCCGCCATACGGCACTTGATGTCTATAAACTTCTCCGCGCCGAGGTCAGCGGCGAAGCCCGCCTCGGTGACTGTGTAATCACTGAGCTTGAGCGCCATACGCGTCGCCATGACGCTGTTGCAGCCGTGGGCGATATTCGCGAACGGGCCGCCGTGGATGAAGGCCGGAGTACCCTCAAGGGTCTGCACCAGATTGGGCTTGATCGCATCCTTCAGCAGCGCCGCCATAGCGCCCTCTGCCTTGAGGTCATGCGCGGTAACGGGCTTGCCGGCGTAGGTATAGCCGACGATGATCCTGCCAAGGCGCTCCTTGAGGTCGATAATGCCGGAGCTGAGGCACAGCACCGCCATGACCTCGCTCGCGACGGTTATCTCAAAACCGTCCTCGCGCGGGACGCCCTGCATTCTGCCGCCGAGGCCGTCAATGATGTGGCGGAGTTGGCGGTCGTTCATGTCCACGGCGCGCTTCCAGGTTATCGCCTTCGGGTCTATGCCGAGCGCGTTGCCCTGCTGGATATGGTTGTCGAGCATGGCGGCAAGAAGGTTGTTCGCCGCGCCGATGGCGTGGAAATCGCCGGTAAAGTGAAGGTTGATGTCCTCCATCGGAACGACCTGCGCATATCCGCCGCCGGCGGCGCCGCCCTTGATGCCGAACACCGGGCCGAGGCTCGGCTCGCGCAGCGCGACCATCGCATTCTTGCCCAGCCTGCGCAGCGCGTCGGCAAGGCCGACCGAGGTCGTTGTCTTGCCTTCTCCCGCGGGAGTGGGGTTCATCGCTGTCACAAGGATCAGTTTGCCGTTCTCGCGGTCAGAATCCTTAAGCAGTTTATAATCGATCTTGGCCTTATATTTGCCGTACTGTTCAAGGTATTCGTCATCGATCCCGGCCTTTGCCGCGATCTCGGTGATCGGAA
>JAFZQQ010000466.1 GCA_017620315.1 Oscillospiraceae bacterium
CACCTCCGCGCCCTCGGCGGCGAGCCTCGCCATCGGGTCGGACTCGACACAGGACCAGCCAAGCCTGATGCGCGCGTCCGGATTCGTCATCTGCACGCCGAGGGCAAAGGCGTTGATGCTTGCAGGAACTCCATAGATCGGATTGCTTGCGACATAGCCGATTTTACCGCTTTTGCACATCGCGCCGGCAATTGCCCCGGTGATGAACTTTGCCTCGTATATGCGGCTGTAGTAGGTGCGAACGCCGGTGTAGGGCATCATGATAGAACAGCTGAGGATCCGCACGCCGGGGTGCGCTGCGGCGATCTTTCGGCACGCGCCGATAAGCGACGGCGTGACCGCAAATATGACCTGCGCGCCGTCGGCAACGGCCCTTTCCATGACCGCCTCGCCGTCCTTCGCGCCATAGTAGGCGGTACAGGCCACGCGCTCGCCGAGAACGGCCTCGACATACTGCCGCCCGAGGTCGTGCGCGCGCGTCCAGCCGCTTTCCTCCGGGAGATAGTCGCTCACAAAGGCAAGGGAAAGATGGGCGGGGAACACGCTTTTGACAAGACGGCTGAAAACGCCCTGCTCTGCTGCGGGCTCGGCAGCCTCCGTGCTGACCTCTACGGGTTCGTCCTGCTCGACGACCTTAACGTCGGCCCAGACGGCGCCGAGGGACTTGGAGAGCTCCGCGTCGGTCATGGATGAAAGCGAGGCGAAGGGATAGACCTTGAGCCAGACGAGCAGCGCGTCCGCCACAGTGAGAGAGAGCTTTTCCCCGCCGAGCTTGCGGTAAGCTCTTTCAAAATAACGATAGCCGGTCAAAAACGAGCGGCGCTCGTCTTCGCTCCATTCCTGCTCCGGCTCATGTCCGAGCGCGGCCTGCAGCTTTGAAAAGCCGCCCTCGCGGCTGAACTGCACCTGATAAAGCCCTGTGAGCCTGTATGCGCGGAGAAAATCGTAATACGCGCGTATCTCATCGTCATCCGTAAGCACGGGCACGATACGGGTCACATAGGCGGGAATGAATTCGGAGCCATAGCTTTTCAGGACACTGACGCGCTTGTTGCCCTCCTGAACGTAGAAGCGTCCGAGATATTCATAGCAGCGCACGGGGTCGCGAATGCCCTCGTCGCTCAAATGGGCGCGGCAGAGCGCGATCCATTTTGCGGCGAATTCGGTCTCCTTGTCGAGAAGAGGCATGAAGTCTGCCGCGAACGCGTCGCGCCGTCCGCGCGACTTGGTGCCGACGATGCGCTCCGCCGGTATCTCGATCAGCCCAAGCTCGACCTGACCCGCGCTCAGCGTGTCGTCCAATATTTCGTCAAGCACCTGCGGGTAAGGGTACTCGCCGCAGAGCAGACGCTCCTTGTATGTCCTGCGGCCTGCCTTCAAAGCCTCGCTGTAATGCTCGACAGCCTCGTTTACGCTCATCGTGCCGCCTCCTTTATAAACAAAATCGATAGCTCATTTTACACGGTTTGCGGGGAAATGCAATCCCTTTGGAGCGGCTGCGGGGATAATTCGTTCAGCCTGTCCAAAGCTCCGTTGCAAACTTTTTTAAAAAATGTTATTTTCCCTCTTGCATTTTCTGCTTTGTTATGCTATATTGTGTAAGCTGCTTGTGGAAATCATCCGCTGTGCAGACATGCGCCGTTAGCTCAGTTGGATCAGAGCGTCTGGCTACGGACCAGAAGGCCGGGGGTTCGAGTCCCTCACGGCGTACCAAAAAATCGACGTGTTTCGACACGCCGATTTTTTGTTTTTTCAATATCTATACCGGTCAATAACCGACATACAGGCCAAACAGCAGCAGCGCGGTGGTCAGCAGCAGATTGAGAAACTGGAATTTCCCGGAGTATTTCGCCCAGTCCGCGTAGCCGACGTCTGCAAGTCCCAGCGAGATCAGAAGCGCAGGGTTCGTCGGATAGAACACATTGCTGAACCCATCGCCGAAAGCAAAGGCGACGATGCACAGCTGCGCGCTGACGCCGAAGAGCCGTGCCAGCGGGACAATGATCGGGATCAGAAGGAAAGCTTTGGCCGAGCCGGAGGGGATAAAGAAGTTCATGGCAAGGCAGATGCCGTAGACAAACAGGATCAGTCCGGCGCCGGACATGGTTTCCGCCGCCTGAACGGCGTAATAGAGAAGCGTGTCCAGAATGCGACCTTCCACCATCGTGTATTTGATAGAGGACGCCATCAGGATCATGAGGATCGACGGCGCGATGGTCAAAAGTCCGCCGACGAACGCCTTGCCAAGCTGCTTGCCGCTCATGCCGGACGCCAGCGTGGAGACGACGCCCGCCGCAAGAAACATCACCGCGACGATGATCATGGTATAGTCGCGCAGGGCGGGGATGAAGCCGGAACTGAGCACCAGCGCGATGCCGGCGCCAAGAATGGCTGCGAACAGGCGAAGCCCCCTGTCCTTGCGCGGCTCCGCCTCGCTTTTGCGCACCGGCGCGACGTCAGAGCCGGACAGTCGCTTCGCGTGCAGACGGACAAAGCCGAACAGCAGCGCATAGATGCATGCAAAGGCCAGTAGCCTCAGCCAGACGCCGCTGAACATCGGCAGCCCTGCCAGCGTTTGCGCGACGCCGACGGTGAAAGGGTTTGCGACGCCGGAGGCAAAACCGCAGCCCGCCGCCAGAAGGCTCATGGCAACGCCTGTCGCCGCGTCCCAGCCCAGACCCAGAGCCAGCGAGGTGACGATCGGCACCAGAGGTACGACCTCCTCAAAGGAGCCGACCAGCGAGCCCATGGCCATGAAGAAAAAAATCAAAACCGCCATCAGCCGCCAGCGAACCGCGCCGAATCGGGTCACAAGCCTGTCCAGCATATAGCGCATCAGGCCGCAAACGTTCAGCGCGTTGAAGACCCCGCCGATGACAAGCAAAAACACGATGACCGCGATCAGCGTGCCTGAGCCCTCCGAGCCAAGCACCAAAAGCGGCGAGAGCAGCCATTTCCAAAGCGGCAGCCCGCCCTCCGCCGCGCGGTAGCCGGTGGATACGTCGATGACGAGGTTGCCGTTTTCGTCCGGGATGCGCGCATACTCGCCGCCGGGAATCAAAAATGTCAGGATATAGGTCGCAAGCATCAGCACGAAGAGAATGACGATGGCCGTCACAAAGCTCTTTACGCCGATGTCCAGTCCTTTGTCTTCCCGCTCCATGGCTATACCTCCCGAAACATATACCGATACCAGTCCACCGCGCCGGTCAGCGTGTCCAGAGAGACGTTTTCATCGACACCGTGGATGGAGCCGAGCTGCTGCTTGTCGATGGGAAACGGCAGGAACCGGATGCACTGGTCGCAGACGGGATCGAAAAATCGCAGATCCGACGCGCCGGTCATGAGGTAGGGAACCGGCACAACGCCGGGAAATATCTCCCGGACCGCACGTTCTGCCAGACGGAACGCAGCGCCGTTGAAGTCCGTTACACGGGACGGGAAGCCGGGGTCGAGCACCTCCATCTCCACGTCGAAGCGTCTTGCCAGCCGCTCAATGGCCCGGAAAGACGCCTGCTGCCCCTGATGGTGTGAAAAGCGCATGTTGCCGACGACCCAAGCCTCACGAGGCAGAACGTTCGTGCCGGCGGAGCCCTGTGCCATCGTAAACGCAACGGTGGTCTGCAGCAGCGCGGCGGCCGTGCCGGAGAGCGAAGGCAGCACCCGGCTGAGCACAGGGGCAAGCTTTTCCGGCTGCGCCATTACCTTGCCCAGTCTGCCCATATATGGCGCGAAGCGGCGGAACATCTCGCAGACCGTGGGGGAAAGCTCTGCGGTGAAGATATGGCTGCGCTCCACCGCTGCCATAAACCGGCCCAGACGCACCAGCGGCGTGTTCTTTTCCGGGGTCGAGGCGTGCCCGCCCTTCGAGCGGGCGACGAATTTGAGGTCGGCGCAGCCCTTTTCACCTACGCCGATCATGGCGAAGGTGCCGTCCGCCCCGCCGATGGGGTCGTGGAGGATCATGCCGCCCTCGTCAAAGGCCATTTCAAAGCGGAGCGAGTGCTCCCGGAACCACGCGCAGATCTCCGATGCGCCGTCGCCGCCGGTCTCCTCGGTGCAGGTGGAGGAAAACCAGACGTCCCGCGACGGCTGAAAACCGTCTGCTGCCAGCTCGTCCGCGGCCTGCAGCATCGCCCAGAGTCCGCCCTTGTCGTCC
>JAFZQQ010000467.1 GCA_017620315.1 Oscillospiraceae bacterium
AGCTACACTGTTTTCAGCGAGACGTCGGCGGGCGCGGCAGTCTATATCCGCGACAGCGAGGTGTGGGCGCAAGCTGCCGAGGCGCCGGCAGACAACGCGATGAGCTGCGGTATCTATGGAAGCTGCACCGCAAGCGGCTCGGATACGGTCAACGCGGCAGGCGTGGAGATCATCAACAGCACGGTGTCCGCTTACGGCGGTACCTGGGGTATCAACAGCTACGGGATCTACGGCAGTTGCAGCATCAACGCGGAGAGCGGGTGCGCCTGGGGCGTCAGGATCGACGGCGGCAGCGTGGGTGGTTTGGGCGGTATGCTCGTCGAGCGCAGCTGCGGCGTCTTTGGCAGCGGCACGGCAAATGCCCCGGCAGGAAGCACATCCTCCACTGCCTCCGCGATGGGCATTGAGGTCACCGGCAGCTTGATGTCCGGCACCGGCGGCGACACGCAATATAATGACTGCTTTGGCATTTACGGCACGGCAAACGGCTGCGGGGACTCCTGGGGCGTTCGGATCAACAACAGCAAGGTAAGCGGCATCACCCATGCCGGCAAAACGACCATCGGACTCTATTGCAGCGCGAGATCGTCCCGCGGTACCGCCTGGGGCGTTTGGTTCGACGGCGGTGAGCTGGAATGCAGCGGGAAAACGATGTATCCGGTGGATGACAAGCCGGATGAGATCGGTCTGTGCAGCATCGGCGTCTATGCTCAGGAGGGCGGCATTTGGATCGGCGGCGGCACAGTGAACGCGAAGGGCGACAAGGCGGATGACAGCTGCGGCATCCGCGCGGACGGCGGCACGGGAGCCCCGGTCCGCATCTGCCGTGGCGCGGGGCTGTACGCGTCGGGGCTCGGCAGCGCCATTTACGGCAGCGTGATCAACGAAGCGGCCGGCACGGGCTGGACGGACCCGGAGGGCAAAGAGGGAAAAGCCGGGATCGCCGCCAGCTCCGTCGGGAAGTCTCTGACTGCGTTCAAGCGCGTCGAGTTTCAACCAAAGGAGTGCGCCGTCTCTGCGGCGGTGAACGGCGGCAAGGGCGGCACGGTCTCCGGCGCGGGCACATTCCGGAAGGGCAAGACTGTCACGCTGACGGCAACGCCGGACGCGGGGTATGTCTTCGACCATTGGAAGCGCGCAGACGGAACGACGAGCACGGACAAATCGCTCGCCTTCATGGTGACGGAGGATGAGACTGTCACCGCGTATTTTGCGGCGTACTCCGTCGCGGGCGGAAAGGTCTGCGCCCCCGGGGGCGCGCTGTTGATCCTCGCGCAATATCAAAACGGGCGCATGAGCGCGGTGCGGAGCGTGAAGCTCGCCGCGGACTGTGCGAACGTGGACGCCAAAACGCTGCTGGGGATCGGCGCATATCCCGATGGCAGCAAGCTCATGCTTGTGAACGGCAAGACCTACGCGCCGCTGTGCGCGGCGTGGAGCAGCTGACAGGGATAAAACACCAAATCAAACACGCAAGGCGGAACGGTTCGGCAAGAACCGCTCCGCCTCGCTTCATTTCACGTATATTTCGTTTGCACGAAAAGGGACGCGTTGCAGCTTTTTATTCTGCAACGCGCCCTTATGATTTGATTTGACGCAGGGAGAGCGCTCAGCCGAACTTATCCAGCACGGCGGCCGCCTCCGCCTGTGTGACGGTCCCCCGTGCGTCAAGGACTCCGCCGTCCTTCTCGCCGAGCAGACCGGAGCCGACCGCCCACTGAAGCGCCGGCACCGCCCATTCCGACCATTGCAGCATATCGGTATAGCTGAGGATGTTGGTATCCTCGCCCACGGAGACGTCCCTGCCGAGACGCTGCGCGTAGCGATAGAGGATCACGGCAAGCTGCTCGCGGGTCAGCGCGCCATCCGGCAAAAACCTTCCGTTGCCGACGCCGCCGACCAGCTTTTCAGACGCCGCCCAGCGGATCGCCTCGGCGCAGTCGTCGTCCTGACTGACGTCCGTGAACGGCAGAATGTAGTCGACGACCGGCTTGCCCGCGCGCTGCCAGAGCGCGGCGCAAAACAGCTCGCGCGTGACGGGAGCGGAGGGAGAAACGGCCAGCGGCGAGCCGGGCTGCTGTATATAGCCGAACTCAGCCAGAAGCTCATGCGCGGCCGAAAATGCCTTTTGCGCGAGCGCCTTGCTGCCCTCGGTCGCCGCGGCCTGCTTGTCCGCAGCTTCGGCGACAGTCTTTTGCAGCGCCTCCCAGTCGTCGTTGATCTCCGCCTGCGCCGCGGCGAGGCGCGCGTCAATGACCGCGGCGTTTGCCTCGCTCTCCGACGCGATGTGGCTCAAGAGCTCAAAATTCCAATAAAAGCTGTCCGCCCAGTTCTCCGGGAAAACGACATATTCGCCATCTTCCCCAAACCAGAGGCCGCTCTCCGGCTGCGTCTCAACCGGCTCCAGAGACGGCGCACCGACCGTATACGCGTCCATCACGCCCGTCGTCAGGATCGGATAATACGGCACAAACACCGAATGGCACGCGTTCGCCATCGCGACCCATTCCACGACGGAGGTCTCCAGCGCGGCGTCCGCGTCCAGCGAGAAGACATGCGTCTCCAGATTGGCGCTCTTGCCGATGCCCGGCGTTGCATACAGGTCAAAGATGTCCTGCCTGCTGAGCGGCCCCTCGGCACGGATGTTCGTATAGGGCTTCACGATTTTGCCGTTCTTGTCGATGTTGCTGATGCTGAAATCCTCGGGCTTGAGCGTTTCCGCCGTATAGCTGCAGGCGCTGTTCAGACTGGCGAGCCCCGCGATCAGGCGGCGCAGCTGCGAGCCCTTTTCGGACAGGCGGTTAGCCTCGAACGAGGACGCATAGTCGATCACGTTCTGAGCCTCGTCGCCCACGAAGGTGCCGGACGCCTGTGCCGCGGCG
>JAFZQQ010000468.1 GCA_017620315.1 Oscillospiraceae bacterium
GCGGGCGACCAGTTCAACGAGGCGGTGGTCAAATATATGCGCCGCACGCACAATCTGCTCATCGGCGAGCGGACCGCCGAAACCATGAAAATGACCATCGGCTGCGTCTTTCCTCCGGAGGAGGAGACCACGATGGAGGTCAAGGGACGCTGCCTGATCACGGGGCTTCCGAAGATGGTCACCGTTACCTCAACGGAGATGATGGACGCCTTTGAGGAGCCTGTGGAGCGCATTATGGAGGCTGTGCACCAGGTTCTGGAGCGCACTCCGCCCGAGCTTGTGGCGGACATTTCGACGAACGGCATCGTGATGACCGGCGGCGGCAGCCTTGTAAGAGGCTTCGACAAGCTTGTGACCGCCCGTACCGGTATCCCGACCAGCGTAGCCGAGGACGCCATTCAATGCGTCGCAAAAGGCACAGGCAAGAGCCTTGAGAGCGTTGGCGATATGCAGGACGGCACGATGAACCTCAGCCGCAGGAAGCAGATAGGCTGAACATAAGAAAAACCCGCTTATTGCGGGTTTTTCTGCTGAAATGGAGAGAAAAATGCTGGAAACCGAACGATTGAATTTGCATATCGCCTCTCGCGAGGAGATGGAGCGCTTCATTGCCGCCCAGAGCGACGAGGTGATGATAAAAGCGTACCGGGAGATGCTGCAGGGCTGTCTGGACCATCCGGAGCAATGGGCCTGGTACGCGATCTGGATGATCGAAACAAAAGACGGCACACATGTGGGAGACCTGTGCTTCAAGGGCCTTGGTGACGACGGCTCGGTTGAGATAGGCTACGGTATTTCGGATGAATATCAGCGCCGCGGCTATGCGACGGAGGCGGTAAGCGCTGCTGTGCGGTGGGCGCAGGAGCAAACCGGCGTTGAGCGCGTCGAAGCGGAGGCGGAGGCGGACAACCTTGCCTCGCTGCGGGTGCTGGAAAAGTGCGGCTTTGTCCCGACCGGAGCCATGGGCGAGGAGGGCCCGCGGTTCGTGAAGCAATAGACAAAAAAACACGCATTCAGTGATGTGAAATACTGAATACGTGTTTTTTATGTAGCTTCAGCTGAGCTCCAGCATGACCGGGCAGTGGTCGCTGCCCGTTACCTCCGGCAGGATGGACGCGGTCTCGATACGGTCGCGCAGACGTTCGGACACGATGAAGTAATCGATGCGCCAACCGACGTTCCGCTCGCGCGAGGCCGCGCGGTAGCTCCACCATGAATAGGCGTCCCGCGCGTCGGGATGCAGCGTGCGGAAGGTGTCGATGAACCCGCAGCCCAGCAGCTCGGTCATCTTGCCGCGCTCCTCGTCCGAAAAGCCGGGATTGAAGTGGTTCGTCTTGGGGTTTTTCAGGTCGATCTCCTCATGTGCGACGTTCAGGTCGCCGCAGTAGACCACGGGCTTGACAAGATCAAGCTGACAAAGATAATCCCGCAGATCGTCCTCCCACTGCATCCTGTAATCCAGCCGGCGCAGCTCGTCCTGCGCGTTTGGGGTATAGCAGCACACAAGATAGAAATCGGGGTACTCCGCGGTGATGACGCGGCCCTCATGGCGGTGGACGTCCGCGCCGAAATCCATCGCCACGGAAAGCGGCTCGGTTTTTGTAAAGACCGCGGTCCCGGAATAGCCCGCCTTGTCGGCGCTGTTCCAGTAGCGGTAGTAGCCGGGCAGCTCAAAGCTGACCTGATGCTCCTTGAGCTTGGTTTCCTGCAGGCAGATCACATCCGGGTCGATTTCGGCGACAGCGTCGAGAAAACCCTTGTTAAGACAGGCGCGAAGCCCGTTGACGTTCCATGAAACAAGACGCATGGAAACACCTCTTTCGTGGAGTGTTTTTTATCCGATGAGATAGACTCCCTCCGCGGGCGCCGAGTCAAGTATCGGCACAAGCTCGGCGGTGTACGGCGCGAGCGCCGAAAGCAGCTGCGGGAGCTTGTCTTCGGTGGTGGGAACGTATATGCGGTCGAAGCGGATCGCAAGCAGGGCGAGATCCTGCCCGTTTTTCACGTTCGCCCCGGCAAGCACGGTCTCCTCGTCCATGACGACAGAGAGCTTTGTGCCGTAATCACGCACGGTGTCGCGGATATTGTCGGCAAGCAGGGCGAGCGCATCCTCCTGCGTCATGTCACGTCCGTCGGTGAGGATGTTTTTGAGCCTTCCCTCGGAGGGGTAGCAGAACTCGTCGAAAAGCAGCTCGTCAAAACCGAGCGAGGCAAGCTCACCGGCAATGTTTGAGAGGTACTGCCGCGTCAGCTCTTTTTCCGGAGCGAGATAGAAGGTGCTGTCCGGAGCGTACCAGAGCTGGCCCTTATATGCCTTTTGAAGGACGCCCGCCTCCGCTTTGTTGGCGACGGTGAAGCGGCTGTCATGCAGCGCGGAGAGCCGTGCGACGGTATAGTAGCCCGAGCCGGTCAGCTCGTGTATGGCGCTGAGCGCAGCCTTGTCGCCGACGACTGCGTTTGCCTCGATCGCGCCTTTGAGCGCAGAGGGATAGAGAAGAGC
>JAFZQQ010000469.1 GCA_017620315.1 Oscillospiraceae bacterium
ACAACTTTCTCAATAGTCAAAATTATCCCTCCTTCTGACAAAATCGCTTTACATTATAGCGCAATCGTTAGGAAATTCAAGGGATTTGACGAAGTTAGCGAGGTTTAGCTTAATTCCAAGGTTTACCTATCGGTATAGTACCGCGGCGTCATATTCGTTTCCGCGCCCTGCGCGAAGGCGCTCGAGGTGCGCAGCGTGCTCTACACCGCGCTCACCCGCGCGCGCGAGCTGCTGATCGTCGTCGGCGACGACACAACGCTTGCCAATATGGCGCTTAACGACAAGCGCCAGAGGCGCTACAGCGGGCTTCGCTGGCGGCTCTGCACCGAATAATCAAAAATGCGCCCTCCCCGGAGCTGTTCCGGAGAGGGCGCAATGCCGTATCGTTATTTGACGGGTTCTGTCTTGTCCTTCTTCGCGCCAAGCTTTGCGAAGTACGGGAAGGTCATCGGCCAGACGCAGCCGGCGAAGAGCACCATAACGCAGTAGCGGACGGCGTTCGTCCAATGGGCGTCCCCGGCGAGTGCCGTGAGCAGGGGCTTGAGGCCCATGCGCAGGCCCATCACCAGCGCAAGCCCCAGCACGACCTTGCACACCTGCCCCAAAAACGGCGCCTTGACGTCGAAATGCAGCTTTCTGTCGTCATAGATATACGAAACGATCATGCCCAGCACCGCGCCGAGAAGCGACCACGAGTTCTTGCTGCCGTGGGTAAGATTTTCGACGTCCACGTCCGCGGGAAAGCTTGCCGTGTTCACCCAGATCGCGAAGCAGAGCGTGAACAGGAACAGGCCGAGATACACCGGAAGCGTGCATTTTTTCATGCGCGCATCGTCGCGAAAGCAGGGGAAGAACGCAAGCACCAGCGCCACCGCGCAGGCAAACGCCACGCCGACGTCCAGCGGCGTATGCACGCCCAGATACATCCGGGAAAACGGCACCAGTAAAATCAGCACGCAGCAGACGACGCGCAGCCATACCTGTTTGTTTGAAAGCGCCAGCGAGCCGAAGGAGCCGACGACGCCCTGCGTGTGCCCCGAGGGGAAGGAGTAGCCTCCCGCTCCCTCGCGCGCCGCCTCTACGATGGTGAAGTTCGGGTCGAGCACCCACGGGCGCGGGATGCGGAAGATAAGCTTCAGCCACTGGCTGAGCACCGTCCCGCCCAAGCCGACTGCGTAAACGTACAGGCCCTGGCGCTTGCTGACGCACCAGAACAGCGTGACGGCGAGCGCCATGAACACCGTCTCGTCGCCGAAAAAGGTGATCGACGACATGAACGCGGAGACGCCCGGCGAGCGGATCCCCTCCAAAAGCCGCAAAAATTCCATGCTGAATCCCTCCAAAGCTCAAATTATACGATGTATTTTAGCACAATTGACAGAAAACGGCAAGATGGATATACTGAATAAAAAAGTGGAAAGGGGTCTGACGCCATGCGCCTGCAAAGCGCAGTATTCTGCACAGAGACCGCCCTTTTGGGAAAAGCCGACGCCGGGAAGGTGCTCTCCATACTGAAAATGGAGGGCGTGTGGCTGTATGCCGTCACCGCGCTCAGCCGCGCCGAGGCGGAGGCCGCGCTGCGCTCGGAGGGGCTTGCGGACGACCTTCGCGGCATACTCACTGAGTCTGAGGCGCTTTGCGCGCTGAGCGACGGGAAAATGTATGAAAAGGCGATGCGCCGCCTGCGCTCGCAGCCGCGCGACACCGTTGTCTTTGCCGGACGCCTTGCCGAGCTGCGCGCCGCGAAGGAAGCGGGAATGCGCGCGGTCGCCGTCCGCGGCGCCGCGGAGCCGGAGGAATGGGAGGCAATGCGCGCCGAGGCAACCGAGGCGATAGATTGCTACGCAGATTTTTTGGCTTGATTTGGCGTATTTGCCAGTGGCATTTTGAAAAAAATGTGATAAAATACGTTTTGATATTTTTACACAAGAGGAATGAGCCATGGATTTTATTGCCAACGAGGAAAAGAAGGTCGAGATCGAGACAAAGACCGGCGTGTATCTGCGCCATGCGATACAAACGCATTTTGTCGGCGTGGGCGAGAGCTATATCGACCTTATGGAAAAGTACGTCAAGCCCATCTATCAGGAGGGCGACATCGTCTCCGCCAGCGAGAAGGTCATCGCGCTTTGCCAGAAGCGCATCGTCACCGAGGAGGAGTGCAAACCCGGCTTCTGGGCAAAGCTTCTCTCCCGCTTTGTGCACCAGACCAGCGCCGGCCCCGGAATGGGCCTTCCGGTCAAGATGCAGTTCGCGATAAACGTCTGCGGCACCGGCAAGGTCATCTGGGCGGCGATCTGCGCGGGCTTCGGCAAGCTCGTCGGCAAGAAGGGCGTCTTTTATGACATGCTCGGCGACGAGGTCTACGGGCTGGACGGCTTTTACGGCCGCGATATCCCCGAGTATGAGCACATGGGCGTGCGTATCCCGGAAAATCCCGACGGTGTGTGCGACGAGATTTACGAAAAGTGCGGCATAATGATGATGATCGTCGACGCCAACGACCTGACCGTCGATATGCTCGGCAAGTGCTCCAAACTGAAGGAAAACTGGACCGACGAGCAGCTGCTCGACCTGATCCGCGACAATCCCGCCGGTCAGGACCGCCAGCTCACCCCGTTCATTCTGATCCGGAAAAAGGAAAACACATAACCGACAGCTTGCTCGCCGCGTTGGGCCGCACCCGACGCGACGAGCTTTCTTGTGCCCGGAAATCAGCTTTTTCCCACTTTTTCTGTTGATTTTGCTTTTATCCTTGCAAATTTCTTTGCGGCATGATAGCATTGTAATACTGTTGACAAGGCCGCTTCGCCTTGCAAATGAAAGGAGCGCTGACCCTATGCGACACTTCAAGCTTCTCTCGCGTTTCGCTGTCCTCGCCCTTATCCTTGCGCTGTGTATGTCCGTCGCGGCCCTTGCCGACGGCGACGAGCCGGAGCCCGAGCCCGATTACTCCACTCTGGCGCTCGGAGAGGACAACTATTACCGCAACAGCCAGGGCGTTATTTTTTCACTGTCGCGAGTCACAAACACGGCTTCTGTCGGAACCGGTTCAACCACCGCGAACAACGCCGGATATGAGGGCGCCAACGACGGGAATCTCATTATTCCTGACATCGTTACTTACGAAGGTCAGACCTACGATGTGACCGAGATCCAGAGATATGCGTTCACCAACAACACATGGATCAAGACCGTCACTCTCGGCAAAAACATCAGTCACATTGACCCCGCCTCCGAAAATTCAACCACCGGCTTGGCCTATACACCTTTTAGCTGCTGCCCGTCCTTTACCGAATTCAAGGTCGACTCCGGCAACAGCAAATACCGCGCTGTGGACGGAGTCCTTTTTGATGCTTCCTCAAAGCATCTTTATTGCGTGCCCGGCGGCAAAACGCTTGCGAAATACATAATTCCCGCCGGAACCACTATTATCGAGTCCGGCGCTTTCTGCGGCTGCTGGGGCATCGGCAATGTTGTCATCAACGGCAGTGAAAACTCATACATGGTCATAAAGAACTATTCGTTCTGTGGCGCGTACAGCGATGTGAACGAAAAAATAAAGGGTATCAAAACGCTGACCATCACCGGTGATGTTGAGGAAATATCTGATTACGCTTTCAGATATTGCGCCGCACTCGAGACCGTAACTGTCAACACTTCCGTGGATTCAAGCATTGGAAGCTATGTCTTCGCCGATTGCCCCGCGCTTGTCAGCGTTGATATCAACGGCGGCGTAAAGACGATCGGCCGGGCGGCGTTCAGTAACTGCGAATCCCTAAAAACCCTATATATTTACAGCGGCGTCGAGTCGATGGGTTATTATCCTTTGGTGGGCTGCGTCTCTCTGCAAAAGCTCACGCTTCCGTTCCTTGGCACTACACCCGAAAAGGGCTGTTTCTTCGGAAATCTGTTTTTTGATAGAGATTATTTGTATTACCCCGAGGATAAAACAAGCAACGAAACAGTCGATACCATTTTAAATAATCCCCAAATGCCCAATTCTCCCACTGTTCCAAAAACCCTCACGGATGTCGGTATAGCGGGCGGAAAGCTCTATCAGAACGCTTTCAGAGCATGCGTCCACATCGAAAGCATCACCCTCGGGCGTTCGATCACGGCGATTCCGAGCCGAGTTTTCCTCGGGTGTACCTCCCTCAGCAAGATCGATCTCGGGATCTCGGAAAACTTCGGCAAGGTGAATCATGCCGATGAAGGGATCGTAAAGATACTGCCGCATATCGAGTCGATCGGCGTCTTCGCCTTTTATGAATGCAAGCAAATTGCAGCCTTTGACGTCGCTTCGGATAATACCGCCTATGCCAACGACTATTTCGGCGTTCTCTACAACAAGGGTTTTACAAAGCTGATCTGCTATCCCCCCGCCAACGAGTGCAAATACTATTGCGTCAAGGGCAGCACGGCCGAAATCGCTCAGTCTGCTTTTTCCCAATACTGCAGCAATCTTCTTGCCGTCAACATTCCCAACAGCAGCACAAATCTGTACTATTACAGCGAAACGAACGGATTAAATTCCTTCAACAGTAAACTCCAAAAAACGTGGATATGCGTCCACAGGTCATCAGCAGCCGAAAAGGCCCTCGGGGCAGGTAATATCAGGGCCTGGACTATAGAGAGAGAAGCTCCGACGCGGATCTACATCCTGCGTCTACCCGACACTCTCGGTTTCACCACCGGAACAACTCCGGAGTTTTCCAATCTTCAGATCATTGTGGAATACCCAGGCGAGGCAAGCCTTCTTCTCGACCCACTGGACTACGATGTAACCTTCTCTGAGGATACGACAAAACCGGGCGCCTGTACCGCGAACATCGTCTATAAGCAAGACAGCGACTTTGCGGTGCAGTTCGATGTATTCTTCTTCGCGAAGCAGACGGGATACGTCATCAGGGAGTTTACCATGAGAAGCGATCTTGCCGGCGCTCTTGCAGGACTCAAGAACCCCTGTTTTATCACCGCTTTTTATGACAGCAACGGAAAATTGACTAATGTGTGTACCGGAGCCGTGATCGACAACACCGAGTCATGCAATTCGCTGCGCTACTCGGTCTATATGCCCAAGGCGCTCTCGAAGCTGGTCGACGCCGACGGCGTGATCGACAGCAGCGATACGATCAAGAGCTTCATCCTCGACGGCATGATACCCAGGTGCGAGCCCGGAACCACGCTGTTCCCGCCTCTTGAGAATCTGCTTGCCGAAAACCTGCCGCAATAATCAATAGTTTAAGGAGCTGTGGAGAATGAACCCTCCACAGCTCCCTTTTATATATGCCGGAGACCCGCTTTTTTCGTGGGAAACTGGCTGAGTCAGCCGCGCGAAACCGTCCGCACAGCGCCCTTGCTTATCGCTTACGGATATATAGACGGAGCGCATTTTGAAAAGGTTCCCATATTTTTGAAAAAAAATGCGCCTCGCCCGGTTCGTTCCGGACAAGGCGCATTTTTACAGTATGATTACTGCTTGGGAGCCTCGGGAGCGGCGGCGTACTCCTCCGCTGCCTTCTTTGCCGCGGCGGCCTTTTCGGCGGCTGCCTTCTGCGCGGCCTTGAACTTCTCCTTCTCCTCGGGGGTCGGGATCGGCTCGATGGCGTTGCGCGGGCATGCCTTGGCGCACAGCGAGCAGTTGACGCACTTCTCATAGTCGATGACCGCGACGTTGTTGACGACGTGGATCGCGTCGAGCTTGCAGGTGCGCTCGCACAGACCGCAGCCGATGCAGGAGTTGGCGCAGACCTTCGTCACCGCGGGGCCCTTCTCCTTGTTCGAGCAGTTGACGACGACCTTCTGCTTGTACGGGACCTCGACGATGATGTGGCGCGGGCACGCCTCGCGGCAGGCGCCGCAGTTGGTGCACTTCTCCTTGTCGACCTCGGCGATGCCCTGCGCGTTGATCTGGATGGCGCCGAACTGGCAGGCCTTGACGCACTCGCCGAAGCCCAGGCAGCCGAACTGGCACGCCGTCGGGCCGGCGGCGACCTTCGTCGCGGCGAGGCAGCTGGGGGTGCCGACGTACTCGAAGCGCTTCTGGCAGGCGTCGCCGCCGTTGCAGATGACGTGGGCGACCATCTTCTCGCCCGCCGCCGCCTCGACGCCCATGATGGCGGCGATCTTCGCCGCGCCCTCGGCGCCCGCGGGGGCGCAGGCGTTGACGGTAGCCGTGCCGGCAAGGAGGGCCTCTGCGCAGCCGGCGCAGCCGG
>JAFZQQ010000470.1 GCA_017620315.1 Oscillospiraceae bacterium
ATAGACCTGATGTCCGAGGGAAAGGCGAGCTTTATCCCCGATTGAGGCAAAACCGAACAATACGCGGCGCACGTCCTGCCTGCATAAATGTCCGTCATTGATCTCGTTCAGGATGCTTTGCGGAATTTTGTGCCATCTGCCGAGATTTCCGGCCGCACGATCCGCTGACCTGTATAATGCGGCATTGCTTTGTAAAAAAATTAAAAGTTTTTTCAATCTACTATTGACCGCACGAAAAAAGAGTTATAGAATAACAATGATGTGGCATATACTTTATATTGTGCTTTTTTTGACGAAAGTACCGGGATGGGCACTACGGGCGTGAACCACGGCGCGGACTCCGCTATCTGTCCGGACTCCGGGAGACAGTGTTGAAAAGGCATTTTACAGTAGGAGGAACCGAATATGGCTTTCGGACTGGAACCCGGACAGGAGAGCGTTGTAAAGATCAAGGTCATCGGAGTTGGCGGCGGCGGCAACAATGTTGTTAACCGTATGGTGCGTTCCGGCTCGCGCGGCGTTGATTTTGTCGCGGTGAACACCGACAAACAGGCGCTTGACGCTTCAAACGCAAATTATAAGATCCAAATAGGTGAGAAAACGACGCACGGAAAGGGCGCGGGCTCCGATCCGGAGGTCGGCCGCAAGAGCGCGGAGGAAAGCCGCGCGCAGATCGCCAAGGCGCTTGAGGACACCGATATGGTGTTCGTCACCGCGGGCATGGGCGGCGGAACCGGAACAGGCGGCGCGCCCATCGTCGCCGAGATCGCGCGGGAGGCCGGGATACTTACGGTCGGCGTAGTCACAAAGCCCTTCGGTTTTGAGGGGCGTCGCCGTATGCTTCAGGCCGAGAAGGGCATCGACGAGCTGCGCGAAAAGGTCGACTCGCTGGTCATCATCCCGAACGAGCGCCTCAAGCACGCAACAGACCAGAAGATAACCTTTGCAAACGCCTTTGAGATAGCGGACGATGTGCTTCGCCAGGCGGTGCAGAGCATTTCCGACCTTATCCGTGACACCGGATTCATCAATCTGGACTTTGCGGACGTCACGACCATCATGAAGAACGCGGGGCTTGCGCACATGGGCGTCGGCCGCGCGGCAGGAAAGGGCAAGGCGGAGGAAGCCGCTCTTATGGCGATCTCCAGCCCGCTGCTCGAAACCAGCATCAACGGCGCTCATGGCGTACTTATCAACATCACCGGTTCTGAGGATATCGGGCTTGAGGAGGTCGAGCAGGCTGCGTCCCTCGTTCAAGAGGCCGTGCATCCCGACGCGATCACCATCTTCGGCGCGACCTTTGACGAAACGATGGACGACGAGATCCGCGTGACTGTTATTGCCACAGGCTTTGATGAAGACAAAAAGGAACCGCCCGCAGTCCTTACCGTGCGCGAGCGCGAGATCCTTGAGAGGAATTCGATGAGCGTTCAGCCCACCGTGCAGACACAGGCGGCAGAGCCTGCTCCCGCTCCGGCGCAGAGCGCCGTGCAGACGGAGCCCGCTCCCAGCGTGGCGGCCGCACCGGCAGCCGCACCCGCTCCGGCATCTGCGCCCGCTCCGGCATCTGCGCCCGCTCCGGCGCCTGCACCCGCTCCGACGCCGGCTCCCGCGCCCGCTCCCGAGCCGGAGGAGCCCGAGGACGATCCGTTTGCGGATATCTTCAAGATCTTCAACCGCAACAACTGAGCACCGGTGAATTACAGAAAAAACAGGAAAAAATATCCGGACTCCGCAGAAAATGGTTCTGCGGAGTCTTTTTTACGCTTGCTTCGCGTTTCGGCAGAATCCGCCATAGCAGAACGGTAAAATTTTAGAAGATATAGTTTACGCAAAAATGCAGATATTAATGCTGCCGTGCGAATGATTTCTCGCAAATTTTTCGTTCGGCGGACAAACAGAATCGTAAGGAGGGGTGAGATGAGCTCTCTTTCAAGCCGCGTGACCGCCGTGTGCCTGGCGCTGCTGTTCAGCTTCACTGCTTATGCGCCCGGCGCAAGGGCGGAGGCTTTGCGTGCGCAGACGGACGGGGGTGTGCGCTGCCTTGTTCCGGTGGGTCATACGGTGGGCGTAAAGCTGTTTGCCGACGGCGTGCTGGTGGTCGGGCTTTCCGACGGTGAAACCCCCGCGAGGACGAGCGGACTGAGGGAAGGCGACGTTTTGATCTCTTTCAACGGCATTGAACTGGACTCGACAGAGCGTCTTCAGCAGCTTCTCGCAGAGAACGGAGAGGCGCGGGCTACCCTGAGCGTAAAACGCGGCTCGCAGACGCTCACGCTGCCCGTATCGCCGTGCGAGGGCGAGGACGGAACGGTCAGGCTCGGCGCGTGGATACGCGACAGCATGGCCGGAATAGGCACCATGACCTTCTACGACCCACAGACCGGCGCGTTCGGAGCGTTGGGGCACGGCGTCACGGATGTCGACACCGGCGCTCTTATGCCGCTGGAGCGCGGCAGCATAATGGACGCGACAGTCAAGGCCGTAAAGCGGGGGGAAAAGGGCTCGCCCGGCGAGCTGCGCGGAGACTTTGACCTGACGTGCGACAGCGGCAGCCTGAACGCAAATACGAGCTGCGGTATATTCGGCAGAATTACGGGCGAGAGCAATGCGATCACGGAACAGAAAACGGTTCCGATCGCGCAACGGGGCGAGGTCAGAACGGGAAAAGCGACGATACTCGCAAACATCGCGGGAGACGAGGTGGGCGAGTATGACGTCGAAATCGAGCGTATCTATACCTCGCTGTCGCCGACGCGGAATATGCTTGTTCGCGTTACTGACCCGGAGCTTCTTGAAAAGACCGGAGGCATCGTGCAGGGAATGAGCGGAAGCCCCATTCTGCAGGACGGAAGACTGGTCGGCGCGGTGACGCATGTTCTTGTCAACGATTCCACGCGCGGGTATGGGATATTGATTGAAAATATGCTGGCCGCGGCGAAGCTGGAAGGCGAGAAAGCCTCATAAAATACGGCAGGGCCCCGGAGCGGTTCGATACTTTCTGAAGCCGGACCGCTCCGGGGTTGTTTTTTGCCCGAATACGGTATATAATTATTTTGGAGTAATATAGAGAGGAGCAACGAGTCGTGCGGTATAATATCCTTGCCGTCGGCGATGTGGTCGGGCAGAACGGACTAAGGCATCTGAAGAAGCATCTGCGTGAGGTGCAGAAGCTTTATGATATCAGCTTTACGGTCGTGAACGGCGAAAACGCACAGATGGTAGGACTGACGCGCGAGGATGCGGAAGTGATGTTCTCCGCGGGCGCCGACGTCATTACGCTGGGGAACCACACCTTCGGGAAGATGAGCATTGCCCAGTTTCTTGACGACTGCCCGTACATCCTTCGTCCCGCTAATCTTGGAGACCGCGCTCCGGGACGCGGCTGCGGCGTATTCGGTTGCGGACACATAGATATCCGGGTGATCAACCTGATCGGCAGGGTCGACATGAAGAGTATGTCGGATAATCCGTTCAAGACGGTCGACAGGCTGCTCGGAAGCGGTGAAAAGCCCCGCTTTACTCTTGTTGATTTTCACGCTGAAGCGACCAGCGAAAAGCTCGCGATGGCATACTATCTTGACGGAAGAGTCAGCGCACTTTGGGGTACCCACACACACGTGCCTACGGCCGACGAGGAGATTTTCCCGAAGGGAACGGGTTATATATCGGATATCGGCATGACCGGTCCGGTTCGAGGCGTGCTGGGAGTCGACCCGCAACAGTCGGTCGAGGGCTTTCTCGGCGGGCTTCCCGGAAGATATCGCTCCGCGGAGGGCGAGTGCAAGCTCCAGGGCGTGGTTTTCTCGCTTGATGATGCGACAGGCTTTTGTACGTCGGTGGAAAGAATTACCATAATGTAGGTATACTGTTATTATGTCAATTAGAATCATGCACGCTGCCGACTTTCATCTTGACAGTCCGTTTGCAGGCCTGTCGGGAGAACAGGCAAAACTGCGCCGCAGGGAGAGCAGGTTCCTGCCCCAGCGATTGGCAGATTATGTAAACCAAAACGATATTCAGGTCGTACTGCTCGCCGGCGACCTTTTTGACGGCGACGCGGTTTACAGAGAGACGGCCGAGCAGCTGGCGGGAGCGCTGGCCTCTATGCGGGCGAGGGTTTTCATATCTCCCGGGAACCATGACTATTACTCGCGGCATTCGTTCTACGCCTCGTATGAGCTGCCGGACAATGTTCACGTGTTCAGATCCGGCGCTGTGGAGCGCGTTGAGCTTCCGGAGCTTTCATGCGCTGTATACGGCGCCGCATTTACCTCACCGACGCAGGAGACAAGTCTTCTTGAGGGCTTTTCGGCACCGGACGATGGCATGCTGCACCTTATGGTGCTCCACGCAGAGCTTGGCGCGTCGGTATCGCGCTACGATCCGATCACGCGCGAACAAATCGCCGCGTCACGTCTGGACTATCTCGCACTTGGGCATTTGCACTCCTTCGACGGGGTGCATACCGCGGGAGGGACTGCTTATGCCTACTCGGGCTGCACGGAGGGCAGAGGCTTTGACGAATGCGGTGAAAAAGGCTTTCTGTGCGGCAGCGTGGATAGGGAACAGGTTGACATAAGATTTGTGCCTTTTTCAATGCGGCGATATCACAGCCTCAAAGCCGACGTGACGGACAAAGATCCTGAGACGGCACTGCTTGAAATAATGCCGGAAACAGCATTGAGCGACCTTTGCCGTATTGCCTTCGTTGGAGAGAGCGACGAGTATGGAGTAGACATAAAAACGTTGACTGAGGAATTTTCCCGCCGTTTTTACAGCCTGACGCTCAACGACGAGACGCATATCAGGCGCGATGTGTGGGACAAGGCGCAGGAGGACTCTCTCAGGGGATTGTTCCTGCGCGAGCTGCGAAAGAGATATGACGCCGCCGGCGACGGGGAGCGGACAGAAATAGAGCGTGCCGCGCGCTTTGGCCTGGCGGCGCTGGACAAAAGAGATTTATAATGGGAGGAACAAGATGGACGACAGATTTTACATGAAGCTCGGGAAACTGCACATCGAGCAATCGGAGAAGGAGAAGGCCCTCAACTTCGGGATCGAGGGCAAGGAGGGCGGAGGCTTTTTCACTTTGCCGCTCAGCGCGCGCGGCGTACTGCGTGCCGCCGGAGCGTTTGGAGTGACGCTTGCGATGAGGCGGATCAAAAAGAAACTGCATCTGACCGACAACAGGAAAAAGGATGCGCAGCGCAAACAGGAGAACGCGCTGAAAAGGCTTGATTTCGGCAAAAAGGGCGGCTTCGGCGGCGGAAAGCGTAAATAAAAAACGGAACGGCGCAGCGCCGTTCCGCAAAGTTGCTATCCGCGGTTGAAGAAGTTCGACACCTTTGCAAGAGGTTCGACAATATCCGCGAGGTCGTTAATAGCTTTGTTGAGCGTTTCAAAATCGACTGAGTTGAATTTTTCCATAGCCTCGGCCACAGCCTCGGAGTTGTCGGCGACCAGCTTGTTGGCGGAGTCGGCGGCTTCGTTGGCGGCGACGAGCGCCGCGTCTGCCGTTTCGACCAGCGAGTCTATTCCCTCAAGCGTGACACCGATGCGATCCAGCGTGTCAAGTGCCCGCGGCACAAGTATCGCCGCAGCAGCGCACGCCACCGCGAGCAGCAGCGCGAGCAGGCATACGCCGATGCGCGAGCAGCGCAAAAGCTTTTTTACGTCAGCATCCATTTTTTATCGCCTCCAATTGTGTATTATACCATGCCGCATCCTATTTGTAAACGCCTGTGATGTGCAGATAGCGTATGCGCGTGAACTCATAGCTCGACAGCGGCCGGTAATCGGCGTCATAGCTGTGCGCGGCGACGAGGATGCTGTCAAGGCCGCGCGGCTCGTCCACGGAGACGACGACCGGCGTGTGCGCCCAGCGTGCCCCGTCATATGAGAGCTGCACGACGTCGCCGGGCTCGACATCTCCGAGACGGGCTTCGTACGCTGCCGGCCCCGGGGCGGAGCGTGCGCGCGTAAGATAGTTATAAAGGTATACAACGCCTGTCCAGGCAGGCGCTTTTCTGTTCGGATCGATATAGTACCAGCCAAAATCGGGCGTATAATCCATGACAAGGGAGCCAGCGAAGATACATTGAGAGGCGAAATTCGTGCAATCTCCGCCGAGACTCTCATAATCGTAAAACCGGGGGTTCCTTCCGTAAGCCCATGCGTGAGCGTAGCTTACGGCGGCTGAGCGGTCATATGGACGCAGTATCACAGCGAGCCCTCCCTTCGCGCTATTATATGCGCACGCAATTCGTGAAAGAATATTGACAAAGAGAAGTTCCGGCTATAAACTGTCGATAGACTGAATTTACCAATGCCGCGATCAATCGACTGCCACGGCGTTGTTGCTTATATTTCTGGAGGATCGAAATGAAAAGACCCTTTTGTATTTTTCTTGCGATCTGCCTTGCCCTGTCGCTTTGCGCCTGCAAGAAGCGTGAAAAGACCGAGACGGGCCAGGGAACGGGGGACGGGCAGAATACGTCTGTTTCACAGGAGGATAACGGGCAAAAGCCCAACGAGCCGCTGAGCCCTGTTGCGGGTATGCGAGTGGCATATATCTCAAAGCTCCCCGACGATCCGCTTTACGCGGCGGCCAAGACCGGAGCGCAGTCCTATGCCGCACAGTGGGGGATCGAGCTTCAATGCGCGGACGGCATGGGGCAGCTTGCAGCGGTCCAGATGGCGATCGACAACGGGGTGGACGCGATCTGCATCACCGCCGATCCCACCCCGTCGCTGGAGGAAAAGCTCAGCGAGGCTGCCGCCGCGGGTATCTGCATTGCCACCTGGGATACTGACGTCTCACCCGAGCTGCGCACGCTCACAGTCTCCGAGGGCATGGCAAGCGTATTGGGCTCAATGCTGGTGGAGATGGGCGTCACATCCCTCAAGGAGCGCGGAAAGGACGTGGGGGATGAGGTGCTGTACGCATGGCATTCCACACGCGGCGAGAACGAAGAGGAAAGCGCGAGATATGCCGCCGCAAGGGAGTATATACGGGATAATTATCCAAAATGGGTCGAGTATGACGGGCCGTATTACTCGGGCGGGGATCAGCAGTCCTCGTCCGTAGGCGGAAGGCTTTTGGACGAATGCCCGGGCATTGATCTTGTCCTGTGCGGAGATCCCGAGGCGCTTCTCGGCCGGTGCCTCGCTGCGCAGGAGCGCGGCGTGACCGCCGAGAGCGTGACGATAACGGGCTTTTGCCCGCCCTCGGCCATGCTGCCCTATCTCAGCGCGGATGTGTGCACGCGCTGGGGACTTTGGGACTGCGGCATGCAGAGCGCCATGTGCTGTTACCTTGCCGCTTGGCTGGCGGCGGGGAACGAGGTTCAGGTGGGCGACGTGGTCAATATCCCGCGCATCGGCAGCGTCGAGATACTTGCGAACAGCGCGATACTCTCTCAGGCAGAAACGTTGCAGCGCAACAACGGTGTGGTCATGCTTCCGGAGAGACTGGTTTTTACGGCAGAGAACGCTTATGATTTTATTTTTTAAGGAGGAGACGCAATGAAGAAGGGCAATCTTATCCTCGCGGCGGCGGTACTCGCCGCGGGCGCTTATGCAATGAGCAGGATACTTGCTTCGCCGTCGGCGGTCGTTGAAGCGCCGTCGGGACAGAGCATACCGACGGGGGAGGAGGGTGCGGGGCCCGCTCCGACGGACGGAGACGACACCGTGGCGTATCCGCTCAAGAACAAGCTGACGCATCAGGCGGCCGACTCGGAGGAACCGACTTATATCTTTGAACTGGAGACGCCCTCCGGGGTGAAGGAGCTGAAGGTCACATGGGCGCACTATGAGACCTACTACCTCGGCGACGAGGTCATCTGCCGCGAGACGCCCAACGGCCTTGAGGTCGTATAAATACTGCAGAGCATAAAAAAATCCCTAAAGCTTTTGACAGCTTTAGGGATTTTTGATTACACGACGATGATCAGTTCAGAGCATCCTTGAACGCCTTGCCGGCCTTGAAGGACGGAGCCTTGGAAGCGGCGATCTTGACCGGCTTCTTGGTCTGGGGATTGATGCCGGTGCGAGCGGCGCGCTGCTTGACCTCGAAAGTGCCGAAGCCGACGAGCTGAACCTTGTCACCCTTCTTGAGAGCGCCCTCAACGGACTCAAGGAAAGCGGCGAGAGCCTTCTCGGCATCCTTCTTGGTAAGCTCACTCTTCTCAGCCATAGCGGCAATGAGTTCGGTCTTGTTCATGTTTGTTTCCTCCATATTCAAAAAATAGTAATCGCGAGTGTTATTCGCGTGACACAACGGCATTATGGTGTATTTTATGAGACTTGTCAAGAGCATTTTTGCTTTTTTTTTGCTTGTATGCGGTTTTTCTCATTTTTTATGAGAAATGGCGCCGCGAAATCATAAAATATGACGGATTTATGCGGGATTATGTAATCTGAAGCAAAGGAAACCGAAAACAGCAAGGCGTTTGACCGCATCGGCTGAGACAGGCGAGGGTCGCAGAGCTATCCGAAAAACCATTTCAAAAAGCCTCCTGTTTTGCGCGGAGGTTTTGTGACGGCGTTTGGCTGCTCAAGCCGGTTGAGAGAGTCACGAGCCTGCTCCATGCCGCCGTTCAGAGCGGCGCGGTACCATTTTTTCGCAAGCTCTACGTCGCGCGTTATGCCAAAACCGTATTCGTAACATCTGCCGAGATTGTATTGCGCCCTTGTATAGCCCTTCAGCGCAGCGGAGGCGTACAGCCGCTGCGCCTCGGCGTAATCCGGCGCGAGCCCCAGCCCGTTTTCGTAGCATTTGCCCAGATTGCACATGGCGCGGGGAAGCCCGCTGCCGGCAGCCTTGCGATACCAGCTCACGGCGTCGCTCAGGTTTTTCTCAACGCCCTTGCCGTTTTCGTAG
>JAFZQQ010000471.1 GCA_017620315.1 Oscillospiraceae bacterium
ATGGCATCCGCAGCCTGATAGCGCGCAGCGTCCTAGGGCAGCTTGCAGCTCAAGATGATGGCGTCGCCGCCCGCCTTGTGCACGCTTTCGATCAGCGCGTCAACGGTTCTGGCCGTGTCATTCTTCAACCCGGCCGCGCTGCCGAGCTCCGTTATGATGATGACGTGCTCCGCTCCCGCCACGCAGGCGATGGCTTCTTCGGTGGTTTTCTTCTGTATCGATTGCACGGTGATTTCCGTACCTCGGGCAAGCTTGCCCTCGTCGCGAAGCCGCCCGATAGCGTACTCCATGCTCAGCACTTCATTGTCATAGGCGGTGAGCACGGCGATTTTCTGATTCTCTTTCGTCAGTGGCAGCGTGTTGTTCTCGTTTTTGACAAGCGTGATCGTCCTCTTGGTCAGTGCCCACTCCGTCTCGTGGTTTGCCACGCCGCCGACTGTCCGGGACGCGGCGGGATCGACGCCTTCGTGAGACGCGATGAGGCCATGGTCTGCCTTGAGTCTCAGCACATGCAGCACGGCGTCGTCGATCTTATTCTCCGAGATCTCGCCGCTTTTTACCATCTCGGCAAGCTTCTGAATATAAGCCTCCAGATCGGCAAGGCCCTCAGGCGTCGAGGTGTCCACCGGCATCAGCAGGATGTCAACACCCGCTTCGATTGCAAGCTTTGCCGCGTCATAGCGGTCGAAGTGCTTGGCGATGGCATCCATCTCCATCGCGTCGGTGATGATGACGCCCTCAAAGCCCATGTCGCCGCGCAGTATATCCGTCAGGATGGTCTTGGAAAGCGTCGCGGGCAGATTGACCTGCTCGCCCGTAAGCCTGGAGGTATACGTCCCGGTCTCGAGTTTCGGGTACTGGATGTGCGCGGTCATCACCGCGTCCGCTCCGGCGTCGATCGCCGCTTGAAACGGGACAAGCTCTCGCGCTTTCAGTTCTTCGTATGATCTGTCTACCATCGGCAGCCCCGTGTGGCTGTCCGTCGCGGTGTCGCCGTGGCCGGGAAAATGCTTGAGCGTCGAAATCGCTCCCGTGCCTTGAAGCGCCTTCATAAAGCTGACGCCCTGCGACGCCGCTATGGAAGCGTCGTCGGAAAACGAGCGCGTGCCGATGACCGGGTTCGCCGGGTTGCTGTTCACGTCGAGCACCGGCGCAAAGTCGAAGTTGACGCCCATGCTCATGATCTCTTGGCCAATTATCGTTGCGGCGTCCGCGGTGAGCGATACGTCGTTTGCCGCGCCGAGCGCCATATTCCCGGGCATCTGCGTGCCATGTCCGAGCCGTGTGACGCTTCCGCCCTCCTGGTCGATGGCTATGAGCAGCTGAGTTCTTCCCTCTGCCGCGGCGTTTGCCTTTTGCATGTCGTCCACGAGCTTCACCGCGGCGGCGGTGTCCGCTGTGTTCTGCGCAAACAGTGTCACGCCGGCAAAGCCGTATTTTTCGAGTATCGCGGCGATATCCGCCGGCAAAGCCGTAACGTTCCGCTTCTCACCGTTTGCGTCCGGGTACCAGCGGAACGCAGGCATGATCATCTGGCTGACCTTATCCTCCACGCTCATCCCCGCAAGGATAGATCGAATCCGCGCCTCTTTCCAAACGGCGGTGCGGGCCTTAACGTTCTCCTTCAGATTTGTAAAGAAGAACAGATAGTCATAGATATGGAATGAGCCGTCCGGGAAGATGTCGACCACGGCGGGGTATTCCTCGGCGGTAACGTCCGTGACGATCAGCTCGCCGCGCGCGCCGATATATGCGCCGCAGAGAGCGGGAATCGGCTCCGCTCCCGTCGACATCACGGCTCCGAGATTCAGCGATTTGTCCGCCTTTGCGCCGTCCGTCCGCCATGAAAGCGGGTTGATGGACAGCGCTTTTGTTCCCTCTGGGGTCGCCACTGTCCCCGACAGGGTGCCGTCCTCGCAGTCAAAGCTGACCACAACGCCCGTATCCGTTTCTCCCTTTGCAGGGATGATCTGCGGATACGAGCGCGCCATCTCCTCCGGCACAGACCAGCCGATGGCATAGACCGCGACCAGTCCGTCGCGCAGGGAAACCGCTTCCGCGCCGTCGCCGCCGTAATATTCCTTCAAAAGCTCCAAGCACATCTGCGCGCCCTGCGAGAAACCTGCGAGGATGATACCCCGACCGCCGTTCTCATGCTCCAGATACCAGCGGAAGGACGCGGAGACGTCGCGGTACGCGAGCTCCTGTGCCGGTAAGCGTTCCTCCGCGGAGAGCTTGTAAGCGTTCATGGACATCTGACGGTAAAAAGGCGAGAACAGGCGCCCGGCGTCCTCATAGATCCCCTTTTCCAGGTCAAGCGCGTAAATAAACCTCTCCTTGAGCTTGTCGTTCAGGTCAAGGGAGTTTCTCTCGCTCAGGGTGTCCACGGTAGGGCAGATCAGGAAAACGTCGACGCCCTTGTCCTCCCCCAGTTCAAAATACGCCCAGTTTGCCGCGTCAGCGTAATCCATCGTGTCGTTCGCGCCATTTGTCGCACAGACGGCGGACGGCAGCAGCAAAATGACCGTCAGGAACAGACACATCAACCTCTTCATCCTTTTCATAGCTTTCTCCTTCGATTTCATTTGTCTCACAGCGAACCGCTTTCTTATCCGTTGTTTTAAAGAAAATAATATCATTTATCGAAATAAATGTCAACGAACAGGGACGATGATGTCTTGACGTACGCGTTGGGATAACATTATAATAGCCGGGTGCTCAAAGCCCGCCCATCCGGTATGAATGACCGGCAAAATAATACGAAGGAATGGAAAAAATGAAAAAGATACTTTCCCTCACTCTGACGCTGGCGCTTGCGCTGAGCCTGTTCGGCTGCGCAAAGCAGGAAACACCGCAGACAGATAACAAGCAGCAGACCACAACGCAGCAAAGC
>JAFZQQ010000035.1 GCA_017620315.1 Oscillospiraceae bacterium
AACGCCAAGTCTGTACTCCGAGTCCTTTCCGGCGTCAAGCTGCTTGCTTGCAGCCGGCTCGACCGGCGTGAAGCCCTGAACCAGAGGGCAGCCCTCCGGCGGCGCACCGGCCTGCTCGAGAAGCTTTCCCTGCTCGCTGATCAGCCACACGCCAAAGGCGTCGCCCACGCCGGCAACAGCCTTGCACTCCCGGACTTCGATGACCATTGTGTCGGGAAGCTTGCGGTTTATGCGCACCTCCTCCACATACGGAAGCTTTGTGAATATCGCTTCCTTTACGTCAAATTTGTTTATGAAATACAGGTTTTCTCCGACTGTCAGTCCCGAGGCCTCGATGATCTCCTGCTCGCTGTACCGTTCGCTGCCGCGGACGATAATGTGGTCCATGCGGAAGAAAAGAGTAACCGCCGCGACGATGGCCGCCACAGCGACCAAAAAGCCGAACAGCTTCAGGAGGAAGGAATACCTTCCCCTTCTGCGTCTTCGGTTTCGTCTCGTTTTTGCCATGCTTCTTCCTCCCGCCGCTCTATCCTCGCGCCGAGCAGCGCAAGCTCCTTCTCCATGCTCTCATATCCGCGGTCGATATGCTCCAGCCTTGAAATGCGCGTCGTGCCCTCCGCCTGCAAGGCGGCAAGCACCAGCGCCGCTCCCCCGCGAAGGTCGGTGCATGCAACGTCTGCCCCGTGCAGCGAGTCCACGCCTCTTACGACCGCCACTCTTCCCGCAACGCAAACGTCCGCGCCCATGCGCGCAAGCTCGCGTGCATGGCGGTACCTGTTCTCAAAGATGTTCTCGACGAAGACCGTGCTGCCCGAGCTTTTCAGCAGCGCCGCCATCAGCGCCGGCTGCGCGTCGGTCGGAAAGCCGGGATAAGGCGCGGTCTTGACCGGGCTTATCGCGCGAAGAGCAGCGCTGCTTTTTATCACAACGTCCCGCTCTCCGCTCTCGACCTTGCAGCCTGCCTCGTAAAGCGCAGCTGTCACCGTGGAGAGCGCGGCGCAATCCACACCGGAAAGCCTCACCTCTCCACCGCAGGCCGCGGCCGCGCACAGATATGTCGCGGCCGCGATGCGGTCGGAGATCACACGATGGCTGCCCCCGTGGAGCGTCCTTCCGCCCCTGACGGTCACGATCGAGCCTCCCGCGCCGCGCACCTCGGCGCCCATGGCATTCAGAAACTCCTGGAGCTCCGATATCTCCGGCTCGCGTGCGGCGTTGTATATGACGCTCGTACCGTCGGCGCCGCAGGCGGCAAGTATTGCGTTTTCCGTCGCCCCGACGCTCGGCGTCGGCAGAACGATCTCCGACGCGGTAAGTGCTCCCGCGCTGCAGCGCAGCTTCCCGCCGAGGTCTGTTATCCCCGCTCCGAGCGAGCGAAGCGCGGCAAGGTGCATGTCGATAGGGCGCGGCCCAAGCTCGCAGCCTCCCGGATACGACAGCACCGCCTCCCTCTGTCTTGCGAGGATCGCGCCGAGGAAGATGACCGAGGAGCGCATTTCGCGCATCAGCGCGTCCGGAACCTCGTTTTTGTCCATATGCGTCGTGTCCACCAGCAGCGCGTTACCGTCCCAGCGCGTACAGCAGCCGAGGTGGCGCAGTATGGCGACCGACGCCTCCACGTCGCGAAGATGCGGGCAGTTTTCAATGCGGCATTCGCCCGCGCACACTATCGTCGCCGCCAGCACCGGCAGCACGCCGTTTTTTGAGCCCTGTATCGTCAGTTCACCGTTCAGGCGGTTCCCGCCCTCGACGAACAGCTCCTGCATCTCGACTCCTCCACATACCATGAGATTTTCATCAGCACATAGTATGCTTTGCGAGTCTCAAAAGGTTCCGGTTTGCGATACGGCAGCCCTCAAATAAGGCTCATAACCGTTTCATAGATGCGCTCGGTCGCGTTTCTGACGCCGAGCTCAGCCATGCTTTCAGCCATGCTTTCAAGCTTATCCGTGTTCTGCAGCAGCCCCGCGGCGGATGAAAAGAGCTTTTTCCCGTCAAGTCCATCCTCCGCGAGCACCAGCGCCGCGCCGTGGCTTGCGAGTACGGCGGCGTTTTTCTCCTGCTGGTGGTTCGTCACGTTCGGCGAGGGCACAAGTATCGCCGGAACGCCGAGCGCGGTAAGCTCGGCTATCGTGGACGCTCCCGCGCGGGCGAGCACAAGGTCGGCGGCGCACATGACGTCCGCCATATTGTATATATATTCTCGCACGTCGAGACTCGGATGCTGCGCAAGCTCGACGCCGCGCGCGGCAAGCTCGTTTTGCATCGTCTGCCAAGAGATCGAGCCGACACCGTGGATATGGTGAAACGGCTCGTGCGCGGCTTCGAGCGCAAGAAACTCCGCCATCATGCGGTTCATAGCGCCCGCGCCGAGGCTGCCCCAGAACGAGACGACAAGCGGTCGGCCGTCGTCAACGCCGAGCCTGCGTTTTGCCTCCTCCTTCGTCTGCGAGAAGAAATCGCCTCGCACCGGCGTGCCGGTGACGACCACCTTTTCGGGGCGGCGATAGTGGACGCGGCAGTCCTCAAAGCCCACCATGACGCGTCTGGTCCAGGGTTCAAGCATCCGCGTCGTCAGCCCCGGCACAACGTTCGACTCATGCACCGCGGTAGGGATGCCTCGTTTCGCGCCGTAGCGCACGATGGGAGAGCTCGCGTAGCCGCCCGTGCCGACGATCAGGTCGGGGCAAAAGTCGTCGAGGATCGCGTTCGCCTCGCGCTCCGCGTGGAGCAGGTTTTTGACCGACACGAGGTTGTGGCGGATCTCCTTCGGCTTGAGCGAGCGGTGGAACGAGGAAATATTGACCGCGCGGAACGGATACTCCGTGTGCGCGATCAGGTCGCGCTCAAGCCCTCGCTCGGCGCCGACAAAGAGTATCTCCGTCGCAGGATCCTTCTCTCTCATGTAGCCGGCGATGGCGAGTGCGGGATTGACATGTCCCGCAGTCCCTCCGCAGGTAAAAATAACCCTCATGCCATCCTCCCTCTTACGCCGGCATCTGCCTGGAAACGCTCAGGACAAGTCCCATCTCCGCCAGCTGTATGACCAGCGCGGTGCCGCCGTAGCTGAAAAACGGAAGAGATATTCCGGTCGCGGGGATGAGGTTGCTCACCACCGCGATATTCAAAAACACCTGCAGTGCCACCTGCGTCGTCACGCCGACAACAAGCAGAGCGCCGAAACGGTCGCGCGCATGCAGCGCGATCCAATAGCCGCGGATGATCAGCAGCGCGAAGATGACCATGATGAAGGTCGCGCCGATGAGCCCCAGCTCCTCGCAAATGATCGAAAAGATGAAATCGTTGTGTCTCTCGGGCAGGTACATGAACTTCTGTCTGCTCTGCCCGAAGCCGACGCCCAGAAGCCCGCCCGAGCCGATCGCGAGAAGGCTCTGCCGGATCTGATATCCGTCGCCCTGGCTCCACTCGTAGCTGAGCGGATCCTGCCAGATCTTGATCAGCATGGCATTGTACTTGATCTTTCCGCTGAGATACGCCCAGCCGACCACCGCCGCCGCGCTGCCGCCCGCGGCGACCCAAATAAAATCGATCCCGCCGACAAACATCATCACCGCGCCGATACCGAGTATCAGCAGCGTACCCGAAAAATGGGGCTCCTTCATCATCAGGAAAGCGATCAAGCCGAGTATCACGGCATAGGGCAGGATACCGTAGCGGATCGTTCTCATTTTGTCCTTTTTCTTGGAAATGCTGTCCGCGAAATAGAGGATCACGCCAACCTTGGCTATTTCAGAGGGCTGGAAGGTGAAAAGCTCGCCGAAGCCCAGCCAGCGCGTGGCGTTGTGGCTCGAATGCCCTATGCCGGGGATCAGCACGAGGATCAGCAGAACGATCGACACCAGAAGAAGTATGCGGGAAAAAGCGCGGTAGCGCGCGTAATTGATGCGTCCGATCAAAAGCATCGCCGTAATGCCGAGAGCGGCAAAAATACCCTGGCGGATAAGATAGTGCGCGGGATTTCCGGTTTCATAGTACGCCATCGGAAAGCTCGCAGAAAAGAGCATGATCAGCCCAAGTCCCGTCAAAAGGAGCGTCAGCAGAAGAAACGGCACGTCCAGCGGCCCGCGTCCGGCTTCCTTCGCGGCGTTTTCGATTTCCTTCTGCTTCTCGCGCTGCTGTCTGCGAAGCTCGCGTTCTTCTCTTGTCACTCAGCTCTTTCCTCCCTTCCGCAGGATATCGAATATCGAATAACGAATCAATAACTAAAGCGGTCAAAAACTCCCAGCGCCGCGGCAATGCAGCCTATAACGCTCACGGCGGTGAATACTGTGACGACCTTTGTCTCGCTCCAGCCACACATCTCGAAGTGATGGTGCAGCGGTGCCATCTTGAAGATGCGCTTGCCGTGAGAAAGCTTGAAGTAGCCGACCTGCAGAATGTCGGACATGGTCTCGCAGATATAAACGATGCCCACAGGCACAAGCACAAGCGGCATATCATAGGCAAACGCAAGCGCGGCGACCGAACCGCCGAGGAAAAGCGAGCCCGTGTCGCCCATAAACACCTTGGCAGGATGCAGGTTATAGATCAGGAACCCGAGCAGCGCGCCTATCAGTGCGCCGGAGTACACGCCCAGTTGGTCGAGCCCCTGCCACCAGGCCTCCACTATCGCGAAAAACAAGCCCACCGGCACTGTGACGCACCCCGCAAGCCCGTCGACGCCATCGGTGATGTTGACCGCGTTGACCGTGCCGACGATAACGAACGCCGCGAAAAACATATAGACCGGCCAACTCACGATCACATGCGTGTTCCAGAACGGGATATAGAGGTTCGGCGTAAGCAGACCCTCATAGCGCATAAGCGCGAGGAACGCCACCGCGGCGGCAAGCTGCAGCAGGAACTTCTGCAGGGCGGTGAGCCCCATGTTCCTGTGATGCACAACCTTCTCGTAATCGTCTATGAACCCGATCACGCCGAAGATAAGCGCAAAGCCGAAGATATAGAGGTGCTTAAAGTCGCCGCGCATCATACCCGGCCAGCCGGCGATCAGTATTGCGGCAAGTATCCCCGCGATGAACATCAATCCACCCATAGTCGGCGTGCCTGCCTTGGAGTTGTGCCAGGTGGGGCCGTCCTCGCGTATCTCCTGTCCCGCCTTCAAGCGGCGGAGCCAGGGGATCAGATATTTCCCCACC
>JAFZQQ010000036.1 GCA_017620315.1 Oscillospiraceae bacterium
CCACCTCGCGCACACCGGCAGCCCGGGCTGAAACGTGCTGTCGTTTACTCTCGTTCAGATATGCCAAGAAAACTTTGCAAAAAGTCTTGACAAGTAGACTTGGCAGTGCTATGATGCACTCGTGCTAAGAAAACTTGGCAAATTTGAAAGGAGGCTTTCGCCATGAACAAGGAAGAAATCTTACGCGCCAGCAGAAACGAGAATCAGAACAAGGACGTCTTTGAGCTGGAGGTCATCAACCGTGGGCAGCGCATCGGCGGCCTGATCGCCATCAGCATTGCCTTCGCGCTGATGCTGGTCGAGCGCGTGATACTCGACAGCAACACCAACTATTCGTATTTCCTCATTATCATGTCTGCGGGCGCGGGGCTTTGGATCTACAAGGCTGTAAAACTGAAGCGCAAGCATGAGATCGTGGTCGCTGTAATCTGGACACTGTTCAGCATTTATGCCGCCGTCATGGTCGTGTTGGGCTATATCCGGTAAGTGCCATGGACGAAGCACTGGTACTGAAAAATCGCCTGAAAGAGGCGCGCGTGGAAAAGAAGCTCTCACAGGCGGAGCTTGCGGAGCTGGTCGGCGTCTCGCGCAACACGATCAGTTCGATAGAAACAGGGCAGTTCAGCCCCACCGCCAAGCTTGCGCTGATCCTGTGCATCGCGCTGGACAAAAAATTTGAGGATATCTTCTATTTTGGCTGAAACGGCTCTGCGGCAAAGCCCCCCTCAAAATCAGAGATCGAGGCGGCTGAAAAAAACATGCTCCCCCGTGAGTGACAGTGAAAGAGCGAAACGCTGTCATCACAGGGGAGCATGCTATTTGCCGGTCTATACCCGACAGATTGCTTTTATCCGCTATTACTGCGCGGTGCTCTCGGCTTTCTTTGCCTCTGCTATCTTGGCGAGCTCCTCCTCCTCAAGGACGCGGTAGGCGACCTTGCCGACGAGGGTCTTGGGCAGCTCATCGCGGAACTCGATGTCGTAGGGCATGGCATACTTGGCGACATTCTTTGCGCAGTAGTCCAAAATCGCCTTTTTCGTCTCGTCGTTCGCCGGGAAGCCCGGGTTGAGCTTGACGAAAGCCTTGACCTTTTGCATGCGATAGTCGTCGGGCACGCCGATGACGCAGCTCATCTGCACCATCTCGTGCGCGTCGATGATGTTCTCAAGCTGTGCGGGATAGACGTTGTAGCCCGAGGAGATGATCATGCGCTTCGCCCTGCCGCGGAAGAACACGAAGCCCTCGCTGTCCATCGTGCCGAGGTCGCCGGTATAGACCCAGGTGAGCCCGTCGCTGTGCTTTCTGAGCGTCTGCGCGGTCTCCTCCGGGTGCTTCATGTATTCTTTCATGACGGTCGGGCCGGCAAGCAGGATCTCTCCCTCCTCGCCGTAGGGGAGCTCGCGGTCGGTCCCCGGCTCGACGATCTTTATGTAGGTGTCCGGGAACGGCAGGCCGATGCTGCCCTCCTTGTGCATATGCGGCGGCGTGAGGCAGCAGGCGGTGACGGTCTCGGTCGTGCCGTAGCCCTCGCGCACCTGGATCGCGGCATGGTGGTCATAGAGGAATTTATCCAGTTTTTTCTTGAGCTCGATTGAAAGGCTGTCGCCGCCGGAAAACACGCCCTTGAGACTGGAAAGGTCGGCGCCGTTCATGCTCGGAAGGCGGAGCATTGCCTCGTAGAGCGTGGGAACGCCCGCGATAAAGTTGCACTTTTTCTTTGTGATCTGCTTGGCATAGCTCTTGGGCGTAAAGCGCGGGATGAGGATGCAGCGTCCGCCCTGCGCAAGCATGGAGTGGATGCACACGCCGAGGCCGAAGCCGTGGACATGCGGCATCGCCGTGAGCATCTTGTCGCCGATGCGGAACATGGGATTGGTCGCGACGATCTGCTGGCTGAGCGCGTTGAAGTTGAGGTTGGTGAGCACGATGCCCTTCGTGGTGCCGGTAGTCCCGCCGGAGTAGAGTATAACAGCGGGGTCCTCGCCGCGGCGATGCACCTTGAAAGTCTTGTAGTAGCAGGACTTGCTGAGCTTCATGAAGTCCTTCCACATCAGCACCGGCGCGTCCGCCGGTATCTTCTCGATCTTGCGTCCCTCGGTGAGCATATAGCCCGCCCGGATGGGCTTGGAGAGCGCGTCCTTGACTGAGGCGATGACGATGTTGATGACCTTGGTGTTCTGGCGGATGCGCTCGAATTTGTCATAGAACTGATCCAGCGTGATCGCAAGCACGCTCTCGGACTCGTTGAGATAGAACTCGATCTCCTTTTCGGCGGAGAGCGGGTGGATCATGTTGGCTATTCCTCCGACAAGGTTGACGGCGTAAAAGAGATAGATCGCCTGCGGGCAGTTCGGCATGGCTATCGTCACGCGGTCGTTCTCGCGGATACCGATGGTCTTGAGCGCCTTCGCGCAGCGTTCGATCTCCGTCACCATCTGGTGATAGGTGGTCGACTTGCCCATAAAGTCAAAGGCGATGTTGTTCGGATACTCCGCGGCAACCTTCTCGACCGCCTCGAACATGGTGCCGTCAAAGTATTCGAGGTGGAAAGGCATTTCGCCGAGATGATCCTTCCAGGGGGTTTTCGCTGTGATCTGATCCATTCTGTTGTCCTCTTTTCTCAATTGTTTTCGCTTTGTGTTTCCGTTGTAACTTCCGGTTCGTCCGCCGCTTCCGCAGTTTTCGCCGCTTCCGCTTTGGCGTCCTTTTCCGCGCGTTTTTTCTCCAGCGCGGGAAGCAGTTCCTTTTTATATACAGAGTCGAGTATCGCCGCAAACGGTATCGACAACAGTATCCCAAGCACGCCGAACATATTGCCGGAAATGACCACCGCGGCGATGATCAGCAGTCCCGACACGCCGAGGGAGTTGCCGAACAGCCTCGGTTTGATAACATATCCGTCAAGGAACTGGATCACCAC
>JAFZQQ010000037.1 GCA_017620315.1 Oscillospiraceae bacterium
ATGCTCACGGGCACGATAAGCTCCGGGATACTGCTGCTGCGCGAGATAGACCCCGAGCTCTCCACGCCCGCCGCGAACAATCTGGTCACGGGCAGCAGCTTCGGAATCGTGCTCGGCGCGCCCATACTGGTGCTTGTAAGCCTTGCGGCGCGCAGCGAAGCCATGTGCCTTTTGACGCTGGGACTGGTCGCGGTCTATCTCACGCTGCTGTACCTGTTCATTTATCGCGTCAATGGAGAGAAAAAACAGCCGTAAGGAGGTCTGCCTTATGCGCGGTCTGCTGCTGGCCATACAATATATCAGTATAATTGCCCTCCTTTTGGAGAGCTGGGTGGTGTTCCGCAAGTGGAACGGCCCGCTCCATTCCTATCTGTTTTTGAGCTGCATCTCAACGCTGGTGAACAACATGGGTTATCTCATGGAGATGCAGGCGACTACGGAGGAGAGCTTTATTTCCGCGCTCCAGCTTTCGTACATGGGGCGCGTGTGGATACCCTTTGCCCTGTTCCTGTTCACGATGGAGCTGTGCCGCATCAAGATCCCCGACGCGGTCAAGGCGGGGCTCGGCGCGATACACGCGGCGACATTTGCCATGGTGCTGACGCTCGGAAAGCACAACCTTTACTACACGGGCACGTACTATGACGACGAGGGCGTCGTGCCGCAGCTGGTGCACAGCGGCGGCACCTGGCACCACTTTTACATGGCGCTGATCATTTTCTACATATTGTTCGGGCTGCTGCAAATGATCCTCGCGATGCGAAGGGAGAAGAACCAGCTCGCGAAAAAACGCTATTGCGCGATCATCAACGGTTTCATTGCGGAAGCCTGCTTCTATGTACTGTATAAGCTCAACGTAATGCAGGGCTACGATGCGACCGCCGTGGGCTATACGATCGGCGCGATATTCATGTTCGTCGCCATCTTCCGCTATAACCTGCTCGACACGGCGCAGCTTGCCCGCGAGTATGTCATCGACGAGCTTTCCGAGGGCATCATCGCGCTGGACGTTCGCGGAAGGGTGGGCTTTTACAACAAGCCCGCTCTCAGGCTGCTGCCGGAGCTGAAGGCGAACCCGCGCGCGGCGCTGGAAAAGCTGCGCTGCGCCGCCGAGAACAGAGAACCGCTTGAGCTGGAGGGAAGGATATTCACGCCCACGTCGAAAAAGCTCATGCAGGACGGCACAGAGTTCGGCACGGTCTACGCCCTTACGGACGACACCGAGCATTACCGATATATGGACGAGCTGCGCGAGCAAAAAGAACTGGCGGACAACGCCTGCCGCGCGAAGACCAACTTCCTCGCCAATATGTCGCACGAGATACGCACGCCCATCAACGCCATTCTCGGCATGGACGAGATGATCCTGCGCGAGAGCGGCGAGCGCGAGACGCTGGGCTATGCGTCCGACATACAGTCGGCGGGGAAGACCCTGCTCTCCATCATCAACGACATCCTCGACATCTCGAAGATCGAGGAGGGGAAGATGGAGATCATGGCGACGCAGTATGATCTCAGCTCGCTTGTGAACGACCTGATGAACATGACGCTCAGCCGTGCCGAGGACAATGGACTGCATTTTGAGGTGCGCGTGGATGAGAATGTGCCGCATCTGCTCTGCGGCGACGAGATACGGATCCGCCAGTGTGCGCTGAACATACTCACCAACGCCGTCAAGTACACAGAGAAGGGCTCGGTCGTCCTTGAAATAGGCTATAAAAAGCTGACCGGAGCGAGCATCATGCTCAGCTTCAGCGTCACGGATACGGGCATCGGCATGAAGGAAGAGGACATGGAGCGCCTGTTCGCTCCGTTTGCCCGCATCGAGGAAAAGCGCAACCGCAACATCGAAGGCACCGGCCTCGGCATGAGCATCACAAAGCAGCTGCTTGAGCTGATGGGCAGCAAGCTCGAGGTGCAAAGCGTTTATGGCGAGGGTTCGACCTTCTCCTTCGCGGTCAAGCAGGAGGTCGTCAAGTGGGACGGCGTCGGAAGGCTCAGCTGCCGCCTGGAGCAGGGCGGAACGAACCGCAGCTCGTACCGCGAGCTGTTCCACGCGCCGGAGGCGCGGGTGCTCATCGTTGACGATACGCCGGTGAACCTGACGGTCATAAAGGGGCTTTTGAAACGCACCAGATTGAAAATGGACACCGCAGAGTCCGGTCAGGAAGCGCTTCGCAAGGCGGAATCGCAAATGTACGACGTGATCCTGCTCGACCACATGATGCCCGGCATGGACGGCATAGAGACCCTGCGCGAGCTGAGAAAGCTGCCGGGGAGCGGGAGCGTGCCCTGCATCGCGCTGACAGCGAACGCCGTGTCCGGCGCGCGCGAGATGTACATGGACGCAGGCTTTTCGGACTACCTTTCAAAGCCTGTGGACGGCGCGAAGCTTGAAAAAATGCTTATGCGCTACATTCCGCCCGAAAAGCTGCACGAGCCCGGCACGGCGCCCGTAAGGGAGAGTGCGGCGAGCGAGAAGGCGACCGTTCTGGTGGTGGACGACGACGAGCTTATCCTCAGCCTTGCGGGAAGCATACTCGGCAACAGCTTCCGCGTTGAGACCTGCGCGGCCGGCGCAGAGGCCGCGGCGCTTGCCGGAAGGCTGCGCCCGGAGCTTATCCTTCTTGATATCAACCTTGGCGGTTTGAGCGGCTTCGACGTGCTGCGCGAGCTGCGCGCAAGCCCGGAGACGGGGGGGATACCCGTTATCTTCCTCACCGGCGAGAGCGATGAGAGCGCGGAGATCGATGGCTTCAGGCTCGGAGCGGCGGACTTAGTGCGAACACCGGTCGCCCCCGAGGCGCTTATCCAGCGCACCAGGCGCGTCGTAGACCTCAACCGGCTGCAGCGCGGTCTGCAAAGCGAGGTGAAGCGCCAGACACGTCGAGCGGAGCGGCTGACCAAGGAAATGATGCTTGCGCTCTCACAGACGGTCGACGCGAAGGATCATTACACAAACGGCCACTCGCAGCGAGTTGCGGCATATTCCGCCGAAATCGCGCGGCGCCTGGGCAAGAGCGCGCGCGAGCAGGAGCAGATCTACGAGATGGGGCTCATGCACGACATCGGAAAGATCGGCGTGCCGGAGGAGATCATAAACAAGACCTCGCGCCTCACGGACGAGGAGTTTGAAAAGATAAAGCGCCACACGGTCGTCGGCAGCGAGATCCTGCGGATCATTACCGAAATGCCGGAGCTCTCCGACGGCGCGCGCTCGCATCACGAGCGCTTCGACGGCACAGGCTATCCCGACGGGCTGAAGGGCAAGGATATCCCCGAGGCGGCGCGGATCATATGCCTTGCCGACTGCTACGACGCGATGACCTCGACGCGCACCTATTCGGCGCCGCGCGATCAGGCGTCCGTGCGCGCCGAGATCGAGCGCTGCTCCGGCACGCAGTTCGACCCTGACCTTGCCCGCGTGCTGGTGCAGATGATCGACGAGGACAAGAGCTATGTGATGAACGAGCGGGGCGCGGATATCAACGTTTGGCGCGGCAGCGACAAGCTTTGGCTCCTCGGCGGCAGCTGTGAGGAGGAGGAACCCCCTCAGATCGCGCCGGCGGAAGCTTGCGAGGACGAGGCCGAGTCCTGCGACAGCGTGACGCTGCCGGACTGGCTCTACGACATAGAGGGGCTCGACGTGCGCAGCGGACTGAGCCACTGCGGCGGCGAGGAGACCTATCTCGACACGCTGGGCATCTACAGCAAAAACGCTTTGGAAAACGCCGATGAGATAGAGAGCTTTTGGCGCTCCGGCGATCTTGCCGACGCAACCGTGAAGGTGCACGCGCTTAAAAGCACCTCCCGCGCCATCGGGGCGGAGGAACTGGGCGCGAGAGCCGAGGAACTGGAGATGGCGGGCAAGGCGGGCGATGAGCAGACCTTTGGCGCGGGCATCGAAGACCTGCTTGCCGATTTTCGCAAGCTCGGCTCGGCACTTTCACCGCTTAACGCGGTTGAGGAGAGCGGCGAGAAGCTCCCGGAGCTGCCGGACGGCAAGCTGTACGAGGCCTACGACGCGATACGCGAATTTGCGGTGAATATGGATTCGGACGGCGCGGCGTTTATATTCAATTATCTTGACGGTTTCAGCATCCCCGAGGGCGAGCGCGAGCGCGTGAGCAGTCTCAAACACGCCGCGGCGGATTTTGACTGGGAAAGCATCGAAACAATACTTCAACAGGGAGGCTGACGTATGGCAGGAAAGGTACTGCTGATCAACCACGGTTCGGCGCTTATGACCGACGCGCTTATTTCAAGCCTGAAAGCGTCGGATATCCAAAGCGCTCAGGTGGAGCCCGACATCACCAAGATAGGAATGGAAAAAGACAACACGGATGTCTTTCTGCTCTTCGCGGGGGACTATGTTTTTGAATCGCCGGAGGTGCTGGTCTATCTGAAGGACCTTTGCTTCAGCGAGGAGAAGCCTCTTTGCGTCGTCGGCTATGAAAAGGAGCTGGCCGAGATCGAGGAGAACATACCCAAGAGCGTGATCGAGCATGAGTTCACGCGTCCCATCGACGTAAAGAACCTTTCCGTGGCTCTGCATACGCTTATCTCCACCGGAGAGGCAAGAAAAAAGGAAAAGCACATCCTGCTTGTCGACGATGATGTGACCTTCCTTCAGATGATGCAGCACTGGCTGGGAATGAAATACCGCGTCACGGCGACTAAATCGGGCATGCAGGCGATCACCTATATTGCCGCGCACACTCCGGATCTGATCCTGCTGGATTACGATATGCCGATCACACCGGGTCCGCAGGTGCTTGAAATGATCAAGAGCGAGCCGAATTCCGCAAAGATACCCGTTATATTCCTTACGGGGAAGGCGGATCGCGAGAGCGTTGTGAACGTTATGCGCCTCAGACCCGACGGATATCTCCTCAAAACGATGAGCAAGGAGGATATCCTCTCGTCCATAGACCGTTTTTTTGAATCCCAAAAGTGGGAAAATATGTATTCATAAAGTATTTGAGAGGATCAAGGAAATGAAGAATTCCGCAAAAAAGAGATTCGCGGCGTTTGTCGCTGCGCTTGTGCTGCTCCTTGCGGGCTGCGGCAAGACCGGAGCGCAAAAGAGCGAGTCACCCGAAGCCAAGCCTGCGGAGACCGGCGGCCAGACCGTTCCTGCGGCACAGTCCGCAGACCAGAGCGCCACGGTCGCGAGCGATCCGAAGGCGGCGTACGAGGCTTATCTTAAGTTCGTTCAGGATAACCGTGCCGACATCCTTACGTATAACTGGCAGAAGGGCATGGACTACGACGAGGACAGGTATGAGTACCTGCCCGTCAGCGAGACC
>JAFZQQ010000038.1 GCA_017620315.1 Oscillospiraceae bacterium
CTCCCGTTTCAAACGTCTCCCGCGCGCCGCGCAGGTACTTCATCGCACAGACCATCTGGCCGAAGGCATTGCGGGAATCCGAAGGATTGTCCTTGACGGTTTCCTCGTAATCGTCCCACGCGGGCAGATACCTGTAGCGTATGAAGCTGTAGTCCGGCAGGTGCCCGGCTCTGCCGTGCCCGAGGTTCATGATCGTGTTTTCATTGTCCTGATATATGCTGTTTGAATAGATGCACCGCTCAAGGTCGTCCTCCGCCGAGGCGCTGTGGCGGAAGCTGATCCTTTTCTCCGTTCCGTCGGGGAATATCTCAAAAAAGTGATAGTTTGTGTTGTTGATGACCAGCGAGGGCGTGCCCGCAAAATTCCGGTGCGCCCAAGTGTCGGCAAGAACGTGCATCGCAACGCCGACAGCCTGCAGGCTGCCGTTTTTTGCAAGCTCCACGGTATCCTTCACCAGTTCGCCGTTGGGCCCGCATATAAGGCGGTATTTGTCAAGATACCGTTTTGAGCACCGCTTTTCCTTCTTTGCGTAAAGGTCGCGGGGAAGGAAGTGGAACGACGCCCATATGCGCGTGATGTCCTGAAGCCCGATGGGGTCAGTCGGCGCGTCCATCAGCTCAAGCTGAAGCTGCGTCGTCGCCGCCGCGCGCGGAGCCTTCAGAACGGACAGCAGCGTCCTTGAGCACCAGTCAACAAACTGTGCGCTGTAGCAAATCGTCAGGCTCTCCTCGTGTGAATATCCGGCAAGGTATGCCGCGCAGTATGTCGCGTAATAGTGAAAATCCTTCTGCATAGCGCTACCTCGCTTCCTCTGCCAGCTTTTTCCGCAGCTTCCTGACCTTGATCGCCGCGACCGCAAGCTCGATCATCACCACTGTCGAGGTCAGTTCAACGGCAAGGCTGGCCAGCGTATCCAGCGCCGAATCCTCCGAAAGCTCCGAAAGGTTCGCGGCCGAATACCAATCGGCAAATAAAGTCACGACGATCATGATGCAAAGCACAACAATGTATGTGCTCTTTTTCTTGCCCCCAAGGCCGTCCTTCCGCGCCGAAAGTCCGACGTAGAGCCTGAGCAGCATATCGACAAGGACGATCGCGACCGCAATGACGGAGACGATAAGTATCGCCTGCTCGCGCGTCACCGATTCGCCGAAAACGTCCAGCTCCGCAAGCACCTTGTCGGCTTGCAGCGTCATCATAAGCACCATCTTGACTATGCTCCACACGCCGAAGGCGGCGATCCCGAGCCCGGCGACGACCAGAGTATTTTCGTTCCGGCGAAGCTCTCTTTGCATATCATGCCTGTCCAAATGATTTTCCTCCTTTCGCATACCGAGACCGGGCGGTCAGTTTAAGGTCAGCTTTGCCTTTTCGAGCACAAGCACCAGAACCGGTATGAGAACAATATGAAGAATAATGCCCGGTATTGCGTTGAGCACCGCCCCGGCGAAAAACGCCGAGATCGGGAACTCCGAACCCGATAGACCCGCAAGCGCGTATCTCGCCGCGCCCCAGACGATGCGCCCCCCGATCATCGCAAGAATGAGCGTTACATAGACGTAGAGCGTCTTTTTCGGCAGCAGTCTGTAGAGTATGCCCGCAAGCGCACCGTATGCGGCAAGCTCGAAGGTCATGGCTATCGCCGTCGGGTACAGCGTCGGCATTCCGAACAGCGCCGAGCGCAGCAGCGGCGCGATAAGTCCGACGGCCATGCCCCATTGCCAGCCGCAGACAAACCCACACAGCAGCACGGGGATGTGCATCGGCGAAAGCATCGCGCCTATTTCCGGTATCTGCCCGGTGATGAACGGCAGCGCAAGCGCTATCGCAAGATAGAGCGCGGAATATACCATTTTTTGGGTTTTTTCGTTCATATCCGTCCTTCACGCAGTATAAGCAAACATTCCGGCGCTCAGTCCCGTCAGCTCGCGCAGCGCCTCGTCCGCGTCCACATCCTCAAGCTGACCGGGATACATGAGCTTTGCAAGGTATACCGCCGCAGCCAGCCGTCCCTCCGGAGTTTCGAGAAGCTGCGCGGAGAGCACGAGGATCCGCCCTTCTCTAACGGCGTTCACGCCCTCCCATCCCGGTCGTGACGCAAGCTCTTCACAGACGCCGTGCGCCGATGCGGCGTCCAGCGCGCCGCCGACGGCAAGCTTCACCACAACGTCCGGATTCTTTCGCGAGACCCAGCCGTCGTCCACGGTCAGGTTTTCCTCAAGCAGCTTTGCAGATACGTCGTAAGCGCCGGCGCAAAGAATGATATCATGCTCCTGCGAGTTTTTATATACAGTCAGATGATCCTCGGCGCATTCCCAGTAGACATTGAGCCGCTTGCACTCAAAAAGGCTTCCCAGTCGGGAGTCCAGCAACGTCAGATAGTATTGCGCCGCGCTGTCGGCGGTCTCGCCGTCCTCGTCCGCGCCGAGCTGCTCCGCCTCGTCTGCCGGTACGGTCTCCGTCGCAGTCAGCTCTCCTCCGTCCGCCTCTGTATTGACCGGCTCTCCGCCATTCGCTTCGGGCGTATTCTCCGCTTCCTCGGCAGGAGCATACAGCGGCGTCTCCGCTTCGTCCGTCAGCTCCCCGGAGGCGTCGGCTGCATACTCGCGGCGCTGCGTATCCTCGTCGGGCTCTGAGCGCGCTTCCGTCTCCGGAGCGTTGTCTCGCGGCTCCTCCGGTTTTTCCTCCGCCGGAAGCTGCTCCGAGTAGGCCTCTATGCGAACGGGCGCGGCGCTTTCGGCCGTCTCCCCCGCCCCCCTGTCGGGCGGCTCGGGCTCGACAAGCGTCGTTCTGACGCGGCAGGCACAGAGCATGAACGCC
>JAFZQQ010000039.1 GCA_017620315.1 Oscillospiraceae bacterium
AACGCTGCGGGAGTTTCTCATGGCGTCCCGCAGGCCGAGATTCCTTGACACGGACGGCAGCAGGGCGCGCCTCTACTGCATGGACGGGTTCAACGTCTCGGTGCAGGCGGGCGAGGAGTTTGAAAGTGTTCCCAGAGAGGATCTCCCGGATTGCGGCTACACCGCCGTTGAACTGGGGTTTCCCAGCGAGTTCGAGGAGTGCCTTCATAAGTACGCCGAGGACAAGCGCAAGATGACGCATACGGTCTATTGCCGCGTACCTGTTGAGGTCGTGGAAGCCCTTGTCGCCAAGCACGGCGGCTTCTTTGAAAGCCGGATGCCGGTTGTAGCAAGGGCGGCATGACATGGACAAGGTTCGAGAGAAGATCAAAAAGCTCCTCGCGCTCGGCGAAAGCCCAAACGAGAACGAGGCGAGGGAAGCCTTGCTCAGAGCCCGCGCACTCATGGCGCAGCACAAGCTGTGTGCCGAGGACGTTGAGGACGAGCCTCTCGTCATATCCGAAACGGTGGAAGTCTTCTGCTCGCCGGAAAAGGACGCATGGGCCGTGGAGCTGAGCGCGATCATCGCGGAGCATTACTGCTGCGGCTCGTTCCGACGCCGCAGGCAGGGCGACGAGGTCGAGATCGGCTTCATCGCATTGGACTGTGACTTCGACCTCTGCCGCGATATCTTCCGCTATGCCTATGATTGCGTGAAAAGCAGCTGCGAGTCGCTTTCCTATCAGGAGCGCAAGAAGGGCAGGAGCGAGCAGATCATCAAAAGAGACTGCAATTCCTACGCGATGGGCTTTTGCTATGGCCTGCAAACCGCGTATGAGCGGCAGGACAAGGAGCATCGGGACTGGGCGCTCGTACTGTCGACGCCCAAGCCGGTCAGCGACGTCATGAACGACATGAAGCAAGCCAAAGAGCCGTTTCTCAAGCAGGAGCCGAAAGCAAAGGATCTGCAATTCCTGAGCAAAGGCTTTTTGGACGGGCTGCGCTTCGATCCGGGCAGACGGTTACCCGAGGGAGCTGTGCTTGCGGCTATCCCGGGCTTCCATGAGGCGTGAGAATGACATTAGTGAAGGAGAAACACATGGACATCGGCTCGCGCGTGCGTATTTTGCCGCACGCGAACTACAAGGATCGATTCGCCGGCTGCGTCGGCGAAGTCGTCTATATGTCCGGCCTTGCATCCGGCAGGGTCGGCGTAAAGATATCCGGTCATGTCAACCCAAACAGCAAATACGGCTGCTTTTGGTTTGATGTAGACCAATTTGAACTGCTGGAAAGTGAGGAAAAAACCATGTTACCCAACTATTCGACCGCAAGCGTCCGCTTTTTGGACGGAAATACGGATTCTACCTTCAGCTACGCGCTGTATGACGCTGAGGTTAAGCCCGGCGACACGGTCGTCGTCAAGACAGGCCACCACGGGCTTTCCGTGGCGGAGGTCGTGGAGATCGACGCGGACGGAGCCAAGCCCGTCAAGTTCGGGCGCGAGATCGTCGCGCGCGTCGACTTTTCCGCATACGAGGCGCGCAAGGAGCGCGCCAAGAAGATCTCGGAGCTCAAGCGCCAGATGGACGCCAAGGTCGAGGAGCTTCAGCAGGAAGCCATCTATGAGATGCTCGCTGAGCAGGACACCGGGCTTGCCAGGCTGCTTGCGGATTACCGCCTGCTGATCGAGACGGATAAGTGATCGGAGAAGGCGGAATGAAGGAAATCGAACTGCAATACTGCGAAAGAAACGGCTCAGAGCTTGTGGTCAGGCAAAGGACTGGTTTTGAGGTTTTCGCGGAGCTGAAGCAGCGTCTTGAGAGCATCGGCTACCTGCCGGACGAGTATTTTCTGCTCGACAGGGAATGGGAGGACGGCAGGCTGATCCCGCTTGACGCGGACATCGACTGCTCGACCGATTACGGCGGCAGCGAAGGCGTCTACATCGACGTGTTCCTGTATTGGAACGAAGAGGGGAACGGGGTCAAAAGGTCGCACTTCATCACGGGCAAGACGCTGGGAGAGTCCGGCACGGACCTTGACAGGATGTTCCTCGTCGCGTCAGCTATCACCAAGGCGTTTCACGGCGACAGCGCGCAGCACGAGCGATATGTCCTCGTCGGCGGGGAACCCCGGCGCGGCAGCCTGATCGTCGGCTTGACGCAGGAGGAGCGGCGTATCTTCATTGAGTCGCTCATTGAGCGCCGAGAGCGCATGGGCGCGGAACTGCACGAGATCGAGGGCTTGCTCCGCCGCCTGACGGGCAGCATCACGGACTATATCAACACGGTCGGGCATCGACCGCTTGATCTGGATGACCATGACCGGGCCATCCTTGCCATTCGTGACGGCGAATGGGACGCCTTTACCTCGGCGTTTCCAAAGCTGACTGAAAGGCGGGAGGAACTGCTCATAGAGGCGGCGGGGCGCGCGGGTCGCATCGGCCGGCGTATGATGGCATACATTCTTGCCGCGCTCGACGGCGTTTCGGCGGAGAGCTATGTGGAGGCAAGCTGCCGCGCGGCGGAGACCCGCGATACCAAGCGCGTCCATCTCCTGATGGAGCAGGCGGCGAGCCATGTGAGCGGGCTTGACCCAGCTTACTATGGGAAGCTCCTACTCCATGTGATCTCCGAGCAAAAGGGAATGACGTTCCCACTTGTCGAGCAATGCCGCGACGAGTGGATCAAGAACGCGCCGCCCAGGCTGTTGTTCAGAGCCGTGATGCTGAATCAGCCGCATCTTGCGAGCCTCTTGGTCAAAAAGGGCATATCGGCTGGCAATACGCTGCCCGACATCACGCACTGCATGATTTCGGGAAGACGTGAATGGGAGCTGTGCGGCCTTTTGGACGCAGGCTTGCAAGTGGGGCGCGACGATTACCGCGCGCTTGACGATTGCGTCTCCAACCGAGCCTTCGACGCCGCAAAGAAACTCGTGGAGCGCGGCGTCGATTTCGACGGCTACTGCGCGTGGGTGCGCCTGCAGCGCCACAACGGCGAGCGGAAGGAGATACCCGACGAGCTTACGAAGTACGCCGCGGAACTGAACGAGCGGAGAATGCGAGAGGAGGCGGCGCATGAGCAGGCAGGATAACAAGCTGAGCTACCCGACCTGTGTGGGCTGCCACGGGGATTATCGGCATACCAAGGCCGCAACCATGCACCAGTACGGCGCGACCATGCACTTGGGAGACCATTTTTGCATCGAGGGGAAACGGGCACGGAAATTCCACCGTTCGGATCCCAAAAGTAGGTGTCCCGAATGGTGTCCGAGACGAAAGGACCCCTGTGAGCTGCGCGTGTACGGTTTCATCAACGAAGACGAACGCGCCATGCATTCGTTCTACTGCGATCATTTCAGCGACGCGCCGGAATCGAGGCGCTACGGCGTCCGCTATGAAGGTACGACGCCGCTGACGCCGCAAGAGTTTTGGGAACAGTATTCCTCCGGCGTCGATGTGGCGCTTCCCCATGAAGTGGGGCTCTATGAGGTGCTGGAGATCGACGATGGCATCAAGCCGGTGTACTTCTATCGCTCTATGAAGGGCTTCCGCATCGAACCCTATTTCAAAGGGGAAGACGCTCGCACACGCAAAGCCATGATAATCACAAATAGGGAAGGTGAAGAATGACATGAAAAGCACCATAGACGCCAAGGCGTTCGCCTCGGCGCTCAAGAAGATCAAGGGCGTACTGCGCCGCAGCACTATTCCGGAGCTGGAGCAGGTCTTCGTCGAGTTTTCGGAAAAACGCTGCCGGCTCACGGCGTCGGATCTTGAAACGTGGATGTCCGTGGAGCTTCCGGCAAAGGGCGAGGCGTTTTCGTTCGCCTTTTCGGATACCAACGCGGTCACGCGCGCGAGCGCCCATTTCAAGGGTTCGCTTACGCTCGACCTCGATGAAAAGGCGCATACGCTGCGATTGAGCTGCGGGAATAAGGGTGGAACCTTCCAGACCCTTGACGCCGCGCTCTATCCCACAAAGCCGAAGCTGGAGCCGGCGCAGCGGTATCAGATCAAGGTCAACGACCTTTATGAGCGCGTAAAGAGCGTCAGCTACGCGGCGCTTGACAGGGAAGACCAGCCGGTTCGATCCGGCGTCCGGTTCACGGACAAGCGCGTCTGGTGCGTTGACGGCTACCGCATGGCAATCAACGAGAGCGCAGCGCTGACGGTCAAGGAGCCCTTTATCGTCCGGGCGTCGTCACTTCTGCACCTGCGCGAGTTCAACAAGTGCAAGGGCGAGCTGTCCGTTGAAGGGAAGTACATTGCTGTAAAGTCAAAAGACTTAACTCTTGTATGCACACGGCTTGAGCCGACCGACGAGCTCCAGATCGAGCACACAATGCCGAAAAGCTATGCAGAAAGCTACTCGGTGGATCGGAAGCAGTACATGGAGGCGCTTAACTACCTGCGCGACTGCTGCCGGGATCATGTGCGCGCAACTGTAGCATTTGACAACGGCGTACTTTCTCTGCGGGACAACGACGGAAACTACAGCGTCGCGGTTACGATGGAGGGGACGCACGAGATCGGCTACAACTTCCGGCTTTCCTATATGCGCGAGGCGCTCAAGCAGTTTGACGGCGAGCCGAGGGTCTGGATCAAGACCAGCTCGTCCGTTTCGCCCATAATCATCACAGCCGGCGGCGCGGATACCGCCATGGTGCTGCCGGTCAGACGCATGGAAGCCGCGGCCGCGCACGCCGCGTAAAGGAGAGGGTCATTTGGAGAATCAAAGCAAAACCTGCACGAACTGCCGGTATTCCTACTATGCGCAGGATCGTTCGCGGCACCCGACCATTGGGCTGCTGCGCCAGCACTGCAAAAGCAAGGAGTACAACTCGGCGAAGTACACGCAAAAGATGTTTGAAGAGGACCGGAAGGGCAACCATTGCCGTTTCTGGGCTCCCATCGACGAAAATAATGATAAAGGAGAGAAAGACAATGAAGAACAATTACTCGGTCGAGGAGCGTAACCGCATCGTGGAAGAGCACCTTTGGTGCGTGGATACCGTCATAAGCAGGAATAAGAGGAAGATCCGTTCGGCGCAGCTCGAATCGGACGACGTCCGCCAGGAGCTTTGCATCCGCCTTATCCGCGCCGCCGCCAAGTACGCCAAAGCGTTCGGCGACCTCCGTGACTTCATCTTCGCGGAGCTGGAGCAGGAGATGCGCATGCAGCTTTCCAAGCAGGACACGCACGGACTCACGGGAGCCTCGGCGTTCGGCGGCGGCATCGAGGTCGTGCCTCTGTCGTATGCGCGGCGTACCGCCGCCCGCGACGAGTATGACGATATCGAAAAGCTCGCCGCGTAAAGCGAAAAGCAAAGAATGGACCAATGCAGGGGAACGGCGCTATGCGCGTTCCCCTGCGGCTATTATGGAGGTTGATATGTGCGTTAAAAACAATAGGCGAATCGCGATCAGTTTCACCTCGCGGGAGAACGCTGAAGCGTTTGAAGAGAGATTTCTGATGGAGCGCAAACCCAGCCAAATGTCCGCGTGACGACAGGGAGGAGGACACAATGGATCTTGCCGAAAAGCTGCAAAGCGTCGTGATCGAGGTTGATACCCGCATCACACAAGAAGATCGGGCGTTTTGCGAAAAGAACCAGGCAGCCTATGAGGAGGTGCTCAACAATTATATCGAGTTTCGCTTCTTCTGGGAGACAATGGAGGAGACGCAAAAAGAACTGCTGAAGGACGTCGACGCAAGGTACCGGCGCGACTATCTGCGCTCAAAAGATGGCCCACAGATCACGCTGAGCAGCATCACAAGCCGTATCAACGCTATCCACGGGGACTATATCAAGGCGATTTGCGGCTATTTCCGCAGCGAGTACAAGATCACCGTCCGCGAAAAAGAGATCGAAACCTCTTTGATCCCGGAGCAACCCGACGTCTACGGGCGGCAGGACTTTGAAAAGTGGAACGAATACTGCCGGCGGATGGAGGAATTGAGGATCAGGTATCAGGACGTGGTCGATCGGATCATGCTCCAGCTTGACGGCAGGCTGCTGAGCGAGCAGGCGTTCTTCGAGCTGCGAGAAAAGTGCAGAAACGCAGCGTATATCAATGATAAGCCGCGGTTTGAGAGGCGAAAGTCCGTCCTGCGCTTTGACAGCGGATTCTGCCATATAAGAGGCTGGCCGTTTGACGGCTGGGAGATCTACGATGGCGGCAAGGATTTGATCCGTGGTATGGCTCACTTTGAGACGGGCACGTTTACCGAGCTTCCCGCGGGCGTCGGCGAGCTGATCAGCTTCTATGAGATAGAACGCAGCGTGTTCGATTTTCCCGATTGCAACAAGCTCCAACAGATCAGGCTGTTCAAGAACGGACGCGCCGACGTGCGCTTCGCTACGGAATCGGACGCGGCGCAGTTTGTGAGTACCTATCTTGCGGCATAGCTCAGTATTACGGCGCTGATGCGCCGCGGGGAACCCGGAGAAGACCGAATGGCGGTTTTCTTCGGGCTTTCTGTTTGCAAAAGGGGGTATTTATGGGCTTGTTGGAGAAATTCGACGCTGTAACCGTAGACGTGGACAACCGGATAACCGCTGCGGACAAGGCGTTTTGTGAGAAACATCAGGCGGCGTATGAGACGGCGCGTGCGACTTTCCACGAGTTTTCCTTTTTCTGGGCCGACATGGTCAAGGCGCAGTGTGAGCTGCTGCAGGAGGAAGACTACAAAAACGAGAAGTATCTGGATGCCAGTGGAGGCGTAAAAGTGGACGAGGACAGGATCCGCAATAATATTGAATGCCTCCACGGCAAGCTGATCGGGACGCTGGTTGCTTACTTCAATGCAACCTACAATGTCTCGGTGGACAGCTATGAGGTCGAAAAGCAGCTTGTCCCGCAAGAGCCGAGCTATTACGCGAAAGACGAGGAGAAGAACGCATACCACGAGAAGATGGACGCATTGGTGCTGAACTACCGCGACGTGGTCGACCAGATCATCTTTCGGCTCGGTGGGCGCAGCTTCTCCGAGCAGGCGGACTATGAGATCAAGGAAGCCTGTCGGAACGCGGTTTGGGATTATCACAGCAAAAATGCCAATTTCACTCTCAGAAAAAGCGTAATCAGCCTGTCAGGATATTTCTGCTCCTACAATGAGGTATTCAACACTTGGACGCTCTCCAGCGACATGAGGAAGGTGCTGTACGCCCTTGCTCACTATGAAGCCGGAGCCGCGGGGATTTATCCGTGGGGCATCCGAAGGCTTCTTGACGAATGCCGCATGCACGTGGATACGACCGGATTGGGGGACTGTGAGAAGGTGACGAAGCTCAAAATGTACAAAAACGGACGAGTTGACATCACGTTTGCCTCGCCGGACTGCGCGAAATGCTTTGCAAAAGAGTATTTTGGTGAACAATGGGATGCCGCTGCGTAGGAAAAATGCAAGATTTATGCCACTGAGAGCGGCGAAATGAGAAGGAGAGATCATTATGATCGAAGTAATCAATCGCAGAATTGCTGGAGATATGGTAAAGCTTTACAGCTACGACGGCAAAATGCGCTTTCGCGTTACGGGGTCGTACTATAAAGTGCCGGCGTCCGCAGATGAGATCGCACAGGAAAAGAGAATGGCGCTCACCCACTTCGGCGATGGCAGCGTTACGCTGGTAACGCAGCTGCTGATCGACAACGATTCAACAGAGCGTCAGATTGAGGAGCGATATGAAGAGATTCTGAACCAAATGGAGGATGATTTGGGGATGCACGAAGGCGACTGTTCCAGCAGCAGTTGGTTCGTTGGCAGCGCTGAGGACACCTTTGACTACCTTATGACAGAGGAAGAACGCCGGATCATTCGCTCGGCAAGCCAGGGATTGGAGAATACGGAGCATATCTGACGGAGGGCGCGCAGTAGTTCCTGCGTCATAAAAAAGAGAAAGAAGTGAGAATATGGATCTTTTGGAGAAATTCAATGCCGTCGAGGTCAAAACCGACGACCGCATCACACAAAGGGACAAGGATTTTTGTGAGCGGCATCAGGCGGCGTATGAAAATGCCGTTACATCCTATACGGAGATGCTGCGACTATGGCTTACGCTTGATGAAAGGCAGAAGGAACTGCTCGGCGACGCGCAGGGTGAGCACTATGACCGATATTTGTGCGGCAGGGAAGATGTCCGCATCAACAATTACGGCGTTAAAAGCCATGTGGACGAGCTGCACAGGCTGTTTATCCAAACGATTATTGAGCATTTTTGCGAGAGCCACGGTATTGAGTTGAACGAGTATCGCATCATGGATGCCTTGCTCAAGAATCCGGACGACCTGCTCAAGCCCCTGGAAGAAAAGTGGTCGGATATGCCAAGGCAGAGGACGCCGATCCGCTATGAGACCATCGTGGACCTTATCTATGAGCAAATGGACGGTCAGAGCTTTGACGAATTTGCCATGAGCCAGCTGAAGGACAACTGCTATAACGCGGTCAGAGGCTTCGGACGCGACGCTGTTGAGGTGGAACGAAAGAAGGCGGTGATACGCTTGCGCGGACGATTCTGCCATATGTACCTTAACTATGGCCGCGAGGAGTGGTCTGTTCAGGAACGGCTCAAATCCATTCTGAAGGCTGCCGCCTACTATGAAACGGGGGAGTTTGGCAACATCCCGGAGCGCCTTTGGGAGCTTATCAAAGGGGAGACGCTCCATTACGGGTATGTCATGTTTACCGACTGTCAGAAGATCAGTGAGCTGCAGATGTATAAAAACGGCAGGGTAGATCTGTCCTTTTCGTCAGAAGACAGCGCGCGTGAGTTTTTCAACGTCTTTTTGGCGCAGGATGCTGCTGCATGAAGGAGAGTGGCATGGAACACATCAAATATCAGTTTGCCCCGGCCCCGACCGATCCCGAGCAGCGCAGGGCGCTCAATCAGAAGGTCATCGACATCATCAACTGCGGCGGCGTCGAGGGCATCACAAAGGAGGACGTCTACAATGCCTACACCGGCGACGGCGGGCTGCACGGGCTGGAGCGCGAGGATTATGAGAATTATCACGAGTACAGCGAGGCGAAAAAGCAGGTCGAAAACGGGCAGTTTTTCACGCCGCACGAGCTTTGCCGACTTGTGATCGGCGCGCTCGCTCCGTCCCCCTATGACCTTGTTGCGGATCTCACCTGCGGCAAGGGCAGTTTTTTCAATTTCCTGCCGACTGGGTCCAACGCCTACGGCTGCGAGGTGGACACAAAAGCGTTCAAGGTTGCGCAATACCTCTATCCCGACGCGAACCTCATGCTTGGGGACATTCGCACTTATAAGCCAGACGTACGCTTTGACTATATCGTGGGCAATCCGCCGTTCAACCTGCGCTGGCAGACGGAGGACACCGAGTATCTGTCGCAGTTCTACTACTGCATCAAAGCCGCGCGACTTCTGAAACCGCTCGGCATCATGGCGCTGATCGTGCCGCAGTCATTCCTTGCAGAAGCGTTTCTTGACAAGAAAATGATCAAGGAGCTTGAAAAGTATTTCAGCTTTCTCGGTCAGGTCGGGCTCCCGGACAGCGCCTTCGCGCCGCTCGGCGTCAAGAAGTTCCAGACCAAGCTGCAGCTTTGGCAGCGGATCAGCGAGGCGCCGGGCTGGAGCGCGCGCAAGTACACGACAGATCTTGCCTATGCCATAGACGACCTCAGCGACATGGCAGGAGAAGTCAAGCGCCTCAGTGACAGGCTTTTGGCGCTGCCGAAGGCGGACCTTGAGAAGAACAAGTCCCATGTGCTGCTGGAGCTGGCGCGCGAGCATCATGCCAACGCGCAGTTCGCGTATGAGACGCAGAAGCTACTCTATCAGATCAAGGCGCATCCCGCGACACGGGACAGGTACATGAAGTGCTGCGAGCAGGTCCATAAGTTTTACACACAAGAAAAGCCGGACGGTATGGACTGGAAGGAGTGGGATCGCAAGAAGCTCACCGAGAATAAGGTGCTTGCCTATCTGAAACGCGCGCTTGCGCGGCAGAGCAGAAAGCCGGAGCGCGACGAGGCAAGGCTTATCAAGCAGGAGGATTAACTTGTATATAAGGCGTACAGCAACAAGGCAAAGTCGCTGATCCCGGACAGCCTGCGGACGCCGACGCTCATCTACCGCGCCGTGCTCGACGATGAGCCGGAGCGTTTTCCCGGCTTTGAGCGGTTCCTGCGCAGAAAGCGGAGCGAGTACGACCGGCAGAGCCGCCAGTTCTCGGAAATGGCCGAGAACGCGGAGATTGCCGCTTGGCTCAAGAGCTTCACAATCTGGGACGAGGAGAACGAGGAGAACATCCAGCTCAACGAAAGCAG
>JAFZQQ010000040.1 GCA_017620315.1 Oscillospiraceae bacterium
ACGCTTGCCTTTTTTGAAAACACGCGCTATACTTCCAAGCAGAAGGAGGGGGTTTGTATGGAAGATTTTACGCGTAAGTTCGACGCCGTTCAGGAAAAGGACGCAGAGATACACCATATCCTCACCACCGTCTATGCCGCGCTTGAGGATAAGGGCTATAACCCGATCAACCAGATCGTCGGCTACATCCTTTCCGAGGACCCCACCTACATCACCAACCACCATGAGGCGCGCACACTGATCCGCAAGCTCGACAGGGATGATCTGCTGCAGGTGCTCCTGCGCAGCTACCTCGATAAATAAGACATTATTCGCATACAGCCCAAGGTCTTTCACCGAAAAAAGATGAAGGCCCTTGGGCTTTTTTTACCCGTCCGGCGGCGAAACACCGCAATTCGCGGGTATAAAAAGTTCCTTTCTTGACAGTTTGTGATATTACACAATATATTGCCGGAAATCCCGTCACTTTTTCCCATACCCTGCGGTTGACAAGTGCGAAATAAAATGTTACAATTCGGTTACAATTTGTAACGAATTGATTTTGGCATGAAGGGAGACGCAGCTATGGCGGAAACGACGGGGCTTATGTATTGCGGTCACCCGCTGCGCCGTGCAGGCAATCTGATCTACTACGGCTCAATGGCGGATAAATATATAATAATGATGCAGGTCAACGAGAGCGAAGACTATAAGGATATCTCCCTTGCGAAAAGGGTCTCCATCCAGCTCCAGCTGACAGATCCGAACATCAAATCGCGCGACGTGGTCGTGCGCAACACCGAGAAAGGCAGTATGGCCGAGGCGATAGAGTTTGCCACCATCTGGCTCGAGCGCGCGCTCAACGGCAGGATCTGACGGAAACACGACACGAAAGAGAGATTGCAGAGATATGAAACGAATTTCCACACGGCTTTGTGCCCGCACCCTCGCGCTTGCGCTTATGCTTGCGCTTGCCCTCGCGCTCAGCGCGTTTGCAGAGCAGACCGGCGTTATCACCGGCGACGTCGTTAACGTCCGCAAGGGTCCCGGCATTGAATATGAGCGTATCGAAACGCTTGCCGCGGGCAGAGAGGTCACGGTCCTCGGTGAGGAATACGGCTGGTACCACATCAAGTGGAACAACTCCACGGGCTATGTGCTCAAGGAGTACCTGATGCTCAACGGCGACGTTTCCTCGCGACCCACCAATGCGACGGTTTCCGGCGGCTCGACGATCAACGTCCGCTCCGGACCGGGCACGGATTACAGCCGCATAACGATGCTCTCGCAGGGCAAGCGCGTCACGGTGCTCAGCAAGCAGGACGACTGGTATTATATCTCTTTTGACGGTACGACGGGTTATATCCACTCCGATTATCTTACACGCGACGGCAGCGGTTCCTCCGCTGCGCAGAGTACAGCCGCTCCCGCGGTGGACAAGTCCGTGGGCAACGCGACCGTCGTCGGCGGCAACACGATCAACGTCCGTTCCGGACCGGACACAGGGTATTCCCGCGTGACAATGGTTTCGGCGGGCAAGCGGCTCACGGTGCTCTCCGAGGAGGGCGGTTGGTTCAAGGTTTCATTTGACGGCACCGTCGGTTACATTATGGGCGACTACGTCGAGCCCGATTCGGGCGTGCTTGCCTCTCTGCTTGAGGCTGAGGGCGCTTCCGGCTCCGGCACGGTATCCGCCTCCGAGCCTATGATCCCCGCTGCGCCTGTTGAGGCGACTTCGGTCGTCAGCATCGCAGACTTCGGCATTTCCGCCGAGGGCGAGACCCAGAACGGCTACATAACGGGCGGCACGATCAACGTGCGCGTCGGCCCCGGCACGGGGTATGACCGCATTACCACGCTCACAACCGGCAAGAAGCTTGAGATCCTTGGCGAGTACGACGGGTGGGTCTGTGTTTCCTTCGGCAACACCACCGGTTTTGTCTACGGCGATTACGTCGCGATCGGCGACGCGCCCCCCGCATCCACCATCGGCGAGCAGATCGCCGCTATGGCGGCTCAGTACCTCGGCACTCCGTATGTTTACGGCGGCGCGGCTCCCGGCGCATTCGACTGCTCCGGCCTCACGCTGTATCTCTACAAGCAGTTCGGTTATTCTCTGCCGCACTCCGCCTCCGGACAGTACAAAAACTGCGGCTACAAGGTCTCCAAGTCCGAGCTTCAGCCCGGCGATCTGGTCTTCTTCTCCAGCCCCAGCAGCGGCGGTGCGATCAACCATGTTGCGGTATATATCGGCGACGGTATGATCATTCACGCACGCTACAGCGTCGGCAAGGTCTACACCAACTCCCTCAGCGAGAAGTATTACTCGACCTACTACGCCGGAGCGGTCCGCATCGCCGGATAAAAAGAAATATAAGACAAGGACGGCTCGTTTGAGCCGCCCTTGCTTTATGCCTGATTGAGTGTTTCCTTGTGCCTGCGCAGCAGCAGAATGAGCAGAGTGCCGGAGACGATGACCAGCACGGCGGAGAGCGCCTGAGACACGCGGACCGGAGCGCCGAACAAAGTCGCGTCAAAGAGGTACAGGCTGTCCTCGCGAAGTCCCTCGATCCACAGCCTGCCCAGCCCGTACCATAAGAAATAACACAGCAGGTTCTCGCCGTCGAAGCGGCGGCGCGGCGTGACGACAAAGCGTATGAGCAGCACGCCGATCAGGTTCCACAGGCTCTCGTAGAGAAATGTGGGATGCACGTCGTAAAACTGTCCGTTATAAGCCCACAGGCGCATCCTCCACGGAACGTCGGTAACCGAGCCGAAGGCCTCGCGGTTCATGAAATTGCCCCAGCGTCCGATCAACTGCCCGACCAGAACGCCCATGACGATGTCATCCATCATGGAGAGGTATTTGAACTTCTTTACGCGGCTGAGAATGAAAGCGGTCAGAAAGGCGACGATCACTCCGCCGTAGATAGCCAGTCCGCCGTCCTGTATGCGGAGCATTTGCCCGAAGTCAAGCGAGCCGTCGGCCTTTTTATACAGGTCGAGATAGAAAATGATATAGTAAAGACGCGCGCCGACGATGCCGAGCGGCATGCCCCAGAGCACCGTGTCCATCACGTTGTCCTCGGTCAGCGAGAAGCGGGGGACATTTTTGATGCACAGCCACAGTCCGAGGAGAAGACCCAGCGCGATAAGGACTCCGTACCAGTGTATTCGACCGATGAAGGCGGGGGCCGAAGTCCACAGATCGCCG
>JAFZQQ010000041.1 GCA_017620315.1 Oscillospiraceae bacterium
GAGGGTTAGGCCTCTTTCCTTAGACGCTGCCGGGGCAGGCTGTGGATTGTTTCACGTGAAACATGTCGACGCAGGCCTCTTCCCCACGCGACCCGCTCCGCCGGGCTCGCGCGGGGCGCCCAAGGCACGCAGGCTCCGTATCGTCCGCTTCCGTCGGCTCTGTTGTGTACCGGAAAAAGTGCGACCACAAAATAGACGAAACGCCGCAATTTTTCGCGGCGTTTTTTAATTTTTGGTTGAAATCGGATAACTTTGTGCTATACTAATATTTAAATATTGATAATCGGATAAAATGCCCCAAAGTGGGATTTTGCCGCGGAAGGCAGGGATATCATTGGCAAAGACCGTTGCGATTGTGAATCAGAAGGGCGGCGTGGGAAAAACTACCACCTGTGTCAATCTTGTCGCCGCTTTGAAGGAAAAGGGCAAGCGTGTGCTTTTGTGCGACTTTGACCCGCAGGCAAATTCGACCTCGGGCCTCGGCGTGGACAAGGAAAGCTCGAACGGCGTCTACGACGTTGTGATAAACGGAACGGACGTGCATGCCGCGGTGAAGCACACGCCGTACGGCGACGTGCTGCCCTCCAACAAGGCGCTTGCCGGCGCCGGTATAGAGATGATCGGACGGGAGAAGCGCGAATACCTGTTAAAGGAAGCCCTAGCCCCTCTTGCCGAGGATTACGATTTCATTTTTATCGACTGCCCCCCTTCCCTCGAGCTGCTCACACTCAACGCGCTTTGCGCCGCGGACACGCTGCTGGTGCCTGTGCAGAGCGAGTATTACGCGCTGGAAGGCCTGAGCGACCTGATCAGCACCGTGCGCATCGTCAAGCGTTCGCTGAACAACACTCTCGAGCTGGAGGGCGTTCTGCTCACAATGTACGACGGGAGAACGAACCTTGCGATGCAGGTGGCCGAGGACGTCAAACGCTACTTTCCCGGAAAGGTTTTCTCCACCGTTATTCCGAGAAACGTGCGCCTGTCCGAGGCGCCGAGTCACGGTAAGCCCATCAACGCTTACGACAGCACGAGCCGCGGCGCGGAGGCCTATGAAGCGCTGGCGCGGGAGTTCTTGAAGAAAAACTGAGCTGAAAATAAGGAGAAATACATGGCTAACACATCACGCGGGCTCGGGAAGGGTCTGAGCGCGCTTCTCGGCGAGGATGCGCTGAAGACCGAGCCGAGCGATAACATCAAGGTGCCGATCACGCAGATAGAAAACAATCTCGACCAGCCGCGCAGGCATTTTGACGAGGAGTCGCTTTCGGAACTGGCGGATTCGATCCGCGAGCATGGCCTGCTCCAGCCGATCAACGTTCGCCGCCTGTCGGGCGGAAGCTATCAGATCATTGCAGGCGAACGCCGCTGGCGCGCCGCAAGACTCGCGGGCCTTACGGAGGTCCCGGTCATTATCATTGAGGCGGATGACCGCAAGGCAATGGAGATCGCGCTGATAGAAAACCTTCAGCGTGAAGACCTTGACCCCATTGAGGAGGCCGAGGGCTATCGCCGTCTGATGGACAGTTATCAGATGACGCAGGAGGAAGTGGCGCAGCGCGTGGGTAAATCCCGCTCCGCCGTTGCAAACGCGCTGCGTCTGCTCGGGCTTTGCCCGGAGGTTCGCGAGCTGCTTGAGCGGCAAAAGCTTTCAAGCGGTCACGCGCGTGCCCTGCTCACGCTTAACGCGACGCTTCAGAAAAAGGCGGCGCAACGCGTGGTTGACGGGGGCTTAAGCGTCCGGCAGACCGAAGCGCTTGTGAAAAAACTGAGCGCAAAGGAAAAGACCAAGACGAAAAAGGACGATTTGAGCGTTGACTATATCAAGCTGGCCGCGAACGATTTGACAGAAACGATAGGCCGCGGCTGCCGGATCGTCCCGGGCAGAAAGAAAGGCCGCATTGAGCTCGAATATTACGGCGTGGATGACCTTAACGACCTGCTTGACGCGCTGAAGCTGATAAAGAAGCGCGGCGGCAAGTGAGCGCGATCGCAATCACACCTGGAGGCAAAGCACAGACATGACCGATATCATTCACGAGCATAAAAAGGAAGAACAGCCGACAAGCGCTCCGAAGAGCGCGCCGGAGGAAGAGGTTCTGGACGAAAAAACCGGGCAGAAAAGAGTATACGGATATATCATTCTTCTTTTCGTCGTTGCGTTCTTTCTGCTGCTGTGGTCGTTTTTGATGAACCAGCGTAGCAACGAACAGGTGATTTCCGAGCTTCGCGGCAGCACCGGCACGCTGCAATCGACGCTTGACAGAAACGTTGAGTTGGAAAAACGCACGTCGGAGCTTGAGGCAAAAATATCCGAGCTTGAGTCGCAGCTGAATGACATGGACAGGCAGAAGAGCGAACTTGAGAAAAAGAACGCCGAGCTTGAGCGGAGGTCTGACGAGCTGAGCGCCGAGTATGAGCGTTCCAACTATCTCGGCACGCTTTGCGCGGATGTCGCCGCGTTGGAATATGCATACTCTCAGGAGAACTACGCCCGCTGCCGCGAACTTATCGGAGAAAGCCTTTGGAGCGCCTATCAAAGCGGAGAGTTGTTCTCGCAGCTCGACACTGAGGCTGACCGCCCGATGACGAGAGCGCACTTTGAGGAGATCATGAACGCCGCGGAGTTTGAAATACCCTGAACGTATCAAGCGCCGAAACGGCGTATCAGCCTATCGGACTGTGGATTGTTTCACGTGAAACACGGCGGCTTTGAATTGAAAAAAACTTTTACATATATAAGGAAGGAAGCAAAGAAAAATGCTTGACATCAAATTTCTGAGGGAAAACCCGGACGCGGTTAAGGAAAACATCAAAAAGAAGTTTCAGGAGGCGAAGCTTCCTCTGGTGGACGAGGCGATCGAGCTGGATGAAAAGCTGCGCGCCGCAATCACCGAGGCGAGCGAGCTGCGCGCGAAGAAAAATCAGCTTTCAAAGGCTAACGGTCCCCTTTTCGGCAAGCTGAAAAAGGCTGAGGGCGCCGAGAAGGACGAGATACAAAAGCAGATCGACGCCAACATGGCCGAGGTCAAGGCCGACGATGAGAGACTGAGCGAGTTGGAGACGCAGGAGGCCGAGCTGGAGGTAAAGCTGCACCATGACATGCTGCTCATCCCCAACATCATCGACCCGAGCGTTCCCATCGGGCCGGACGACAGCGCAAACGTAGAGGTACAGCGCTTTGGCGAGCCGAGGGTGCCGGAGTTTGAGGTTCCCTATCACACCGACATCATGGCGAGCTTCGACGGGATCGACATCGACTCCGCGCTTCGCGTTTCGGGCAACGGCTTTTACTATCTGCTCGGCGACATTGCGCGCCTGCACGAGGCCGTCATAGCCTATGCGCGCGATTTTATGATCGGAAAGGGCTTTACCTACTGCATCCCTCCGTTCATGATCCACGGCAACGTGGTCGAGGGCGTCATGAGTCAGACGGATATGGACGCGATGATGTACAAGATCGAGGGCGAAGACCTTTATCTGATCGGCACCAGCGAGCATTCGATGATCGGCAAGTTCATCGACCAGATCATCCCCGAGCAGACCCTGCCGCAGACATTGACCTCCTACTCCCCCTGCTTCCGCAAGGAAAAGGGCGCGCACGGCATCGAGGAGCGCGGCGTTTATCGCATCCACCAGTTTGAAAAGCAGGAGATGATCGTCGTCTGCCGCCCCGAGGATTCGATGAAGTGGTACGATCAGATGTGGCAGTACAGCGTCGAGCTTTTCCGCAGCATGGACATCCCTGTGCGCCAGCTTGAGTGCTGCTCCGGCGACCTTGCCGACCTCAAGGTCAAGTCCTGCGACATCGAGGCGTGGTCGCCCAGACAGAAAAAGTATTTCGAGGTCTGCTCCTGCTCCAATCTCGGAGACGCGCAGGCGCGCAGGCTCAAGATACGCGTGCGCGGCGAAGACGGAAAGCTCTATCTCCCCCACACGCTCAACAACACGGTCGTTGCGCCTCCGCGCATGCTGATAGCGCTGCTTGAGAACAATCTGCAATCCGACGGCAGCGTTCTGATCCCCAAGGTTCTGCAGTCCTACATGGGCGGCACGGAGAAGCTGACGCCGAAGCACTGAGATAACACGGAAATAAAAAAGGAGAGCGAAAATGAAGAAGTTTTTGGAAGAATTCAAGACGTTTGCGCTCAAGGGCAACGTGATGGATCTCGCCGTCGGCGTCATCATCGGCACGGCGTTCGGCGCCATCACTACCTCGCTCATCAACGATATCCTGATGCCGCTGATCGGCGTCATCATCGGCGGCATTGATTTCAGCAGCCTTGCGGTCACAGTCGGCGGCGCGTCGATCGCCTACGGCAATTTCATCACCGCGATCATCAACTTCATTCTCATCGCCTTCGTTGTGTTCTGGCTGGTCAAGGCAATGAACAAGCTCACCGAAAAGAAAAAGGAAGAGGCTCCCGCCGCTCCGCCGGAGCCGTCTGCCGAGGAAAAGCTGCTTACCGAGATCCGCGATCTGCTCAAGGACAAGAAGTAAGAGCCGATGCAGGAGCTGTTGCGCCGCGGTCTTGCGGAGCTGGGACTGGACGGCGGAAAGGCGGAGCTGCTTGAGGCGTTTGCGCGCCTCGTGCTTGAGCGGAACCGC
>JAFZQQ010000042.1 GCA_017620315.1 Oscillospiraceae bacterium
CGCACATAGCCGCCCGCGTTCAGCGCGGTCTGCAGGTCGGCCCACGAGCCGACGGACGTCACGCTTCTGAGCTTCGCCTTGCCGTCGCTGAACAAGACGTCGTAACCCTCGACGTCGTAGTGAAGCTTCGCCGCATCGCTCCCGGTGAGCGTATAGGCGGTGTAGCCATCCATCCCGTCATCTCCCTGCGCGATGACGGCGTCCGTCGCGGCGTAGGTTGCCGTTACGCCGATGTTCGCGCCGTCCTCCAGCGCGCCGAGGAGGGAGACGACCGAGTAAACCGTTCCCTGCTGCCCCGTGCCTGTGGTCAGATACACGTTGCACGACGTGCCGCCCACCGGAACGCCGTCCGTGATGGTGCCGCCGAACACGTTGCCCGTGATCTTCGCCGTGCCGGAGAGGCGCAGCTTCGCGACGCGGGCGTTGTACTGGCTGTCCTGGGCGCCGACATACACGCCGCCGCCTTTTTCGCTCGCGCTGTTGCCGGTGATGATACCGCCGCTCATGTTCATGCTGCTGTTAATGTCAGCCGTAAGGCCGACGCCGCCGTACAGGCCGCTGTTGCCGCTGATCGTGCCGTCCGTCATGTTGAACGTGCCGCCTTCGATGCACACGCCGCCGGAGTAGCTGAAGCCCGGGTTCGAGCCGTTGCCGGTGATCGAGCCGCCGCTCATATTGAACTGCGCATAGGAGGCGGGTTTGGTGAATACACCGCAGCTTTTGTTGTCCTTGACCGCACCGCCCGTCATATCGAACACGGTTGGTTTCGCCATGATGGTGCTGGGGTCGACGAGCACGCCGGTTTCGTTGCCGGAGATCGTGCCGCTCTCCAGTGTGAAGTGCGCGGCGGCGCTGTCGTCGGTTGCGTTGTCCAGAAAGACGCCGTAATCGTAGCTGCCCGTGATGATGCCCGTTCCGCCGGTGTCCCTGACCGTCAGATCGCCGCCCGGCGCAACGTATATCCCGATATTCTGGTCATTTGAGTCCACTGTCTTTTTCGCGCCCTGGACGTTGAGCGTAAAGCCCTTCAGGTCGAGCACGGCGGTCACACCGTCGGAAACGGTGAGCGACTCGGCTCCCTGCGGCGCCGTAACGTTGCCGCCCAGCCGCACATAACCGCCCGCGGCCAGCGCGGTCTGCAGATCGGCCCATGTGTCGACGATGAACGGGTCGCTCTCTGCGCCGGTCCCGCTCGACTCCGCACGCGCAAATAAATGCGCTGTGATCGGCAGCGACAGCAGTATCGCCAGCATCAGCAGGTATGCCGTGAGCTTGCCCTTTGTTTTGCCTGCAACTTTCATAGAAGCCCCTCCAAAAAACGCGCGAACGCGCGAAGAGTCTGAACGGCGGCCCGTTTTGCGTCGTACGGATACGCCGCGGCAATTCGGGAGAATATATTTATCACCCAAGTCTATATTCTACTTCCCACACGCGGGATTGTAAAGGTTTTATTTGCTGTTTTTTCCCGTTCACGGTACGTCGTTGAAAAGATAAAAATCCCCACACCCGAAAACAGGATCGGGTGTGGGGATTTTCTCTGCATGCGGGGATTAAGCTTTTACGATTTCTCCATCGCCTTGCTGTACTCCCAACAGGCGCACAGCGGGGCATAGGTCCTCGCGTCGACCAGGAACACGCGGTAGGTGTACGCGTCCAGCCTGAGCGTTTTCGAGAACTCGGTGGAGACGTTCAGGCGCGGCGTTACGGACTCAGCGTAGCATTCCAGCGGCCTGCCGTCCTCGTCGTAGGTCATTATGACCGCGACCGCGCTGAGACTCTTGGAGGCGGTTATGCTGTAGGTCAGCTTTTTGCCCTCCAGCTTCGCGAAAAGATAGACCGTCCAGTCGGGCTCGTACTCATAGGGATACGGCGCTGTGCGCGTATACCCGCAGACGGTGCAGGTGTATTTGATCGTGCCGTATTTGCCTTCCTCCGCGCGCGTGACGATCACGCCGTTGTCCCAGACGTGCGGGTGCTTTTCAACATGGCCGCAGGTGGAGCAGGTGCATGAGTGCGTGTAATCGTCGGTCTTGTAGACAACTTTTTCGCCGTATTTGTCCTTTTCCCATTTGTGGACGTGGGCAGTAAGGTTTTCCGGCAGCTCCTCCACGACAATGTCGATCAGGGTCTGCATTTCGTCGCCGTGGCTGCTGACCGCGCGGACGTACACACTGCAGATCCCGAGGGGGAAGTCGGCGGGGACGACGCCCCAGAGCAGGCCGGGGCTTTTCACACTCAGCTTCAGTCCGTCCGGCAATGCGGCACAGCCCTCCCCGGTTACAAGCGTAAGAGACTCGAGCGTGCGCTCCTCGCCCTCGAAAAGCGCGTTCGGCGTCACCGTGACGGGTATTTGTACGCGGTTATCGTAGTTCTTGTAGACGACGAAGGAGGTCTTTTCAAACGTGATCGTGTCCGGCGGCACGATGACCGGCTCTTCCTGACTGTAGGAATAGCTCAGCGCAATGGTGTTGACCTTGCAGTTCGGCGTGCCGTAGGCTGTGCGCACCACGCCGTCGAGTGTGTAGACGAATTCGCCGTCTTCGTCATATTGGAAGCAGCGGTTCCCGAGTGCCCGAAGTTGGATCGTATAGGAGGGCGTGGCGGAGGTGACGACGCCGTTTTCAACGCCGCTGTTCCACTGGATGGACACAAGCTCGATGTATGGGATGGATTGCCCGTCATCGGTCACGACGCTCAGTTCGTCGGTTGTCGGAGCGTTCTTTCCCATGATCAGGTCGCCGAAGCCGGTGATCGCGACGCTGTTGAAGACATTTTCCTCCGGCGGGTCGCTTACGGCCAGGGATACCTTCCAGCTGCCTTTGTTGTCGCAGATAACACCGTTCTCGTCGCAGTATTGGTAGACCGGCCTGCAGTTATAGGTGCCGTTGGCGTCCGAAGAGGACAGATCGTGGATGATCAGCGTGTACCCATTGACCTCGTACTTATCTCCGCTTTCCAGGGTGTGGCTATACTTTTTTTTATTTATGGTGTATGTCCATGTCCAGACGCATTCGCAGTCGGGGCGGGTGGTCCTGAACTGTATCGCGACGCTCTGCCCCGCATAGCCGTTGTAGTGGCCGTCGACATTGCTGTTTGCACTTGCGCCCCTGCGGCTTTTCAGGGACGGCTTGAGCGCGACGAACGCGGCGTCCGAGTAGACGAAGCCGGCGGCGTTGCCGAAAACGCACCAGAAGCGCTCCGGTTTGGTGTATGACCGGACGGGGACCGTCAGCGTCGAGGTGACAACGTCGCCGTCACGGGTGGTCACGTATTGATCGCTGTTGAGGATGACCCTGCCGTCGCCCCTGTCCACGACCCACCAGCAGGAGAGGTTGATCCCCGTCGCCGAGGCGGTCAGCGTGATGTCCTTGCCGTTCGGAAGAGCGTCCTTCTCCCCGGTGGCCTCATAGTGCGCCTCGTCGAGGATGTGCCAGTAGTTTCCGTCGTCGATGAAGGACGGCACCAGCGTAATGGCCCGCGGCTGCTGCGTGATCTCCGCCACGCCGATAGACCCGACGGAGAGCCGGATCCTGCCCTCACGCACCGCGGTCATCGTGGTCGCGCCGTACCGGGTGACCTCCTGGCGGAACACAACGATCAGCGCGCCGCTCAGATTCGCCTTTTCCTCGTCGGACAGCGCGGCGGACAGATTCAGCGTATAGTTGTTGGTACCGGCCGCGTAGCCCTCCTCGTCTCCGACGGGGTTTCCGTTTTCGTCAAAAAGGAACCAGCGGTTCTTGATAAAGTCGAGCTGGATGCGCGGCGAATAAGCGGGAATGGGGAACCAGCCCTCCGGGCAGACGTCACTGAACTCCGTGCTGCCGCAATACCCGACATAATACGACGCCGCCCCGGGGTCATAGACAAGGGACGCGCTCGATGCGCTTCCGCCGGGAATGGTAAAGCTGTTGCTCTCGATAGTCTGCATTTTTGGCGAGACCGCCGCCTCGTCGGACTTGTTCACGGTCAGCTCGGTTTTGTCCTTGTCGATCAGGTCTGCGATGGCGAGGGAGCTCTTGCCGGATTTGCCCCGGATATCCGCCGCCAGCGCGCCCTTGCCGCCGCCCTCGGAGCTGCGGCTTAAATAGTAGCCGTCCAGATGCCACTCCCACGGCAGCGCGTCGTCGTCGAACGGCACGATTGTTTTTTCAATATCCGAGACCGAAAACTCGCCGCCGCGAATGACGACGTCGGAGAGGTCTTCATTGCCGATCTGCAGCGCGTCGGCGTCACCGGAGCCGCGGATGATGCCGTCGTTGATGATCAGCCTGCCCGCGCAGTTGACGATGGCGGCGTTGCGCCGGATATCCCGCGAAATCATGTAGCAGCCGTATCTGTCGGGATCGCCCTTGGCCTCAAGGTGCATTTTCCGGTGGCCGCGGCCCTCCACCTCGCCCGCGTTGACGGTGACGGTGCCGCCGTCATTGTAGATGGCGTGGCCGTTGATGTTCTGGCGCGCGTAGCCGTCATAGCGATTGGAATAGACCACATTCATGCTGTCGAGGAATGTGTTCCCTTCCTTGACCGAGCCGATGTAATCGTCCACGCAGGTGCCGCGTGTGATCCACTGCTCCTTCGAGCGGCCGCAGATCAGGCGCCCGCCGTTGACGGTCAGCGAGCAGCCCGTGCCGACGTGGAACAGATTGCGGTAGTTGAAATAGACTTCATTATTGACCGAGTCCGGGGCCAGCACGTACCCGTCAAAGGTGATCTCGCCGGGGCTGACCGTGGAGTCGGTAATGGTCAGATCCGGGGCGGACGCATCCGTCGACAGCTTTTCCAGCTTGAACAGATACAGCTGCTTGCCGCGGCCGACATTCGTGCCGCTGTTGTTGTAACCGTATTTGAGCTCGATGTCGAACCGGCAGAGGTCCAGAACCTTCGTCCCCTTGGGTGTGCACCAGTAGAGGTCTTTTTCCGGATAATTCCAATCCTTGTCCCTCCCGGTGTCGTTTGTCGGGATGGTGTAGACAATGTCCTTTGTCAGCCTGAGCTTTGCGCTGCCCGGCTTTTCCAGCTCCTCACGCAGCTTGAGAGCGCTGTCGATCTCGATCCACTCGCCGGGGTCCTGCGCCGCGTCCGCGGCCGGCAGTCCGTCGGGCAAGAGCGTCAGCGTCATCACCAGCGCCAGCAGCGCGCTCAGGACTCTGCGGCTTGTTTTCATTTGCCATTTCTCCTTTATGCTCTGAAAAATAGAATGCGGGGATGTTTCACCCAGATGGGACGCATCGGAATTCGCCAAATATTATAGCACAAACGAAACGAAATGGAAAGCTTTTTGTGCACCGTCGGTATCGATCGACATGAGCCTTTGAAAGAAGGGGCGCACCGCTTTTCCTGCGATACGCCCCTTTTCGATACGGCTTGTTGTTTATCTGCCTTCCGCGAACTTGCTGACCGGATGGTCGACGCTGTACATATGGGTCATGAGGTCGATGAGCTTGTTGGTGTAGCCCCACTCGTTGTCGTACCATGCGATGAGC